>VGEM01000055.1 GCA_016869315.1 Alphaproteobacteria bacterium
CGCGCTCGATACGGCCGGTCACAACGGTGCCGCGGCCCGAGATCGAGAACACGTCTTCGATCGGCATCAGGAACGGCTTATCCTTCGGACGCGCCGGCTGCGGAATGCCGGTATCGACGGCCTTCATCAGCTCGAGAATCGCGTTCTTGCCGATCTTCTCGTCGCGGCCTTCGAGAGCGGCCAGCGCCGAGCCTTTGACGATCGGAATCTTGTCGCCAGGAAACTCGTACTTGGTCAGCAGCTCGCGAACTTCGAGTTCGACGAGGTCAAGCAACTCGGGGTCATCGACCTGGTCGACCTTGTTCATGAACACGACAATCGCCGGAACGCCGACCTGGCGGGCGAGCAGGATGTGTTCGCGGGTTTGCGGCATCGGGCCGTCAGCGGCCGACACGACCAGGATCGCGCCATCCATCTGCGCGGCGCCCGTGATCATGTTTTTCACGTAGTCGGCGTGGCCAGGGCAATCGACGTGGGCATAGTGCCGGGCGTCGGTGGTGTATTCGACGTGCGCGGTCGAGATCGTGATGCCGCGGGCCTTTTCCTCGGGCGCCTTGTCGATCTGGTCATAGGCGGTGAACGTCGCGCCGCCCTTTTCGGCCAGAACCTTGGTGATGGCTGCCGTCAGCGAGGTCTTGCCATGGTCGACGTGACCGATGGTGCCGACGTTGCAGTGCGGTTTATTACGCTCGAATTTCTCTTTCGCCATTGTCGTTCTCCACTGTCCTTAAGTGTTGTCTAGAGATGCCCGGGTTAGCCGGCCATCTTTGCTTTAATTTCTTCCGACACGTTGTTCGGAACCTGCTCGTAGTGATCGAATTCCATCGTGAACTGGGCGCGGCCCTGGCTCATCGATCTCAATGTATTGACGTATCCGAACATGTTCGCGAGCGGCACCATGGCCTGGATGACGCGGGCATTCGCGCGCTGATCCATGCCACCGACGTTGCCGCGACGGCTGTTCAAGTCGCCGATTACGTCGCCCATGTAATCTTCAGGAGTCACGACTTCGACCTTCATGATCGGCTCAAGCAGCTTGGGCGAGCAGTGCGGCAAGCCTTCGCGGAATGCCGCACGCGCAGCGATTTCGAAAGCCAACGCTGATGAGTCGACATCGTGATAGGCGCCGTCAACGAGCGTCGCTTTGAAGTCGGTGACCGGAAAGCCGGCGATCACGCCATTGTCGAGCGAGCCATTGAGGCCCTTCTGGACACCTGGAATGTATTCCTTCGGCACCGAGCCGCCGACGACGTCGTTCTCGAACACATAGCCCGAGCCGGGTGGGAGCGGTTCGAATACGATCTTGACGCGGGCGTACTGGCCCGAACCGCCGGATTGCTTCTTGTGGGTGTAATCGACTTCGTAGCGGCGTGTGATGGTTTCGCGATAAGCGACTTGCGGCGCGCCAACATTGGCCTCGACCTTGAACTCGCGCTTCATGCGATCAACGATGATTTCAAGGTGCAGTTCGCCCATGCCCTTGATGATCGTCTGTCCGCTTTCAGAGTCGCTGGTCACGCGGAACGATGGATCTTCCGCGGCCAGGCGCGACAGGGCGACGCCCATCTTCTCGACGTCGGACTTCGTCTTCGGTTCAACCGCGACCTCGATGACCGGATCCGGGAATTCCATACGCTCAAGCACGATCGGAAGATCGGAATCGCACAACGTATCGCCGGTGGTCGTATCCTTGAGCCCGACCAGCGCGACGATATCGCCACAGGCCGCCGACTTAATTTCTTCACGATTGTTGGCATGCATCAGCAGCATGCGGCCGATGCGCTCTTTGCGGTCCTTAACGCTATTGATCACGCCCGAGCCGCTCTCAAGCTTGCCGGAATAGATGCGCACGAACGTGAGCGTGCCGACAAACGGATCGGTCATGATCTTGAAGGCGAGGCCGGAAAACGGTTCTGACGGACTGGCCTTGCGCGACATTTCGTTCTCGGGCTTGCCCGGTTCGGTGCCCTTGACCGGCGGCATGTCGAGCGGCGACGGCAGGTAGCGCACCACGCTGTCGAGCAAACACTGCACTGCCTTGTTTTTGAATGCCGCGCCGCAAATCACCGGCACGAAGGCCTGAGTGATTGCGCCTTTGCGGATGCACTTGTGCAGCGTTTCCTCGTCCGGCTCCTTGCCGTCGAGGTAGGCTTCCATCGCCGCGTCGTCTTGCTCGACCGCGGTTTCGACCAACACCTTGCGGTATTCCTTGGCCTTGTCGACGATGTCGGCCGGAATGTCGACGTACTCAAAGCTGGCGCCGAGGTCGTCGCCCTTCCAAACCATGCCCTTCATCATCACCAGATCGACGACGCCCTTGAAATCAGCCTCGACGCCGATCGGCAGGTTGACCACCAGCGGCTTGGCACCGAGGCGATCGATGATCATCTGGACGCAGCGATAGAAGTTGGCGCCCATGCGGTCCATCTTGTTGACGAAACACATGCGCGGAACATTGTACTTGTCGGCCTGACGCCACACCGTTTCAGATTGCGGCTCGACGCCAGCAACCGCGTCGAACACCGTGCAGGCACCGTCGAGCACGCGGAGCGAACGCTCGACTTCGATGGTGAAATCGACGTGACCCGGCGTGTCGATGATGTTGATGCGATGGTCTTTCCAGAAGCAGGTCGTCGCGGCCGAGGTGATGGTGATGCCGCGCTCTTGTTCCTGTTCCATCCAATCCATGGTGGCCGTGCCGTCATGGACTTCGCCGATCTTATGCGACCGGCCGGTGTAATAGAGGATGCGCTCGGTCGTGGTCGTCTTGCCGGCATCGATGTGAGCCATGATGCCGATATTGCGGTAGCGCTCGAGCGGAATGTTATCCATCGCCATGTTTCAAATCTCTTCTTCTCTCGTGGCCCGGGCTTACCAGCGGTAATGCGAGAACGCACGATTGGCTTCGGCCATCCGGTGCGTATCTTCGCGCTTCTTGACCGCGCCGCCACGATTGGCGGCGGCATCGACCAACTCGGCCGACAAACGGTCGATCATGGTCGATTCGTTGCGATCGCGGGCGTACTGAACAAGCCAGCGGAACGCCAAGGCCTGACGACGCTCGGAACGAACCTCAACCGGAACCTGATAGGTCGCGCCGCCGACGCGGCGTGAGCGCACTTCGACGGTCGGTTTCACGTTCTCGACGGCGTCGTGAAACATCTTGACCGGGTCGTTACCGCCCTTCTTGCCGAGCTTGTCGAGCGCGCCGTAGACGATGCGCTCGGCAACACTTTTCTTGCCCCGGGTCATCACGGTGGCGATGAACTTGGCGATGACGGTGTCGCCATACTTGGCGTCCGGCATCGAAGGGCGTTTATCGGCTTGGCGGCGACGTGACATGGTGGAACCTATTCCTCGATCGCGGGCGCTTTACGTGGTGTGATTACTTGGGACGCTTGGCGCCGTACTTCGAACGGCGCTGGCGGCGGGCGCTGACACCCTGGGTGTCGAGCGTGCCGCGAATGATGTGATAGCGGACACCGGGAAGATCCTTCACGCGACCGCCACGGATCATGACGACCGAGTGTTCCTGCAGATTGTGGCCCTCGCCCGGGATGTAGCTCGTCACTTCGAATGCGTTGGTGAGGCGGACACGCGCGACTTTGCGCAGCGCGGAGTTCGGCTTCTTCGGCGTCGTTGTGTAGACGCGCGTGCAAACGCCGCGTTTCTGCGGCGATGACTGCAACGCCGGCACTTTGTTGCGGCTGGCCGGGGTTTCGCGGCCCTTGCGAACCAGCTGATTGACTGTTGGCATCCGTGCTCCGTCCTCGTCCAAACGCGCCGTAAAAAAAACGTACGGTCAAAACGCATCGCCCGACGCGCGGCGACACCGCCGCGTGCGGGTGGGTTTAAGCCATAACCGGATTGACCAAGCTCACTTCGAACCTGGTTCCCCGGTCACATCCAACGGCCCCTGAGGGCCATATGATGAGGCAAATCGATTGCCGTCCTTGTTAGGTGCGATTGCACCTCACGTGCGGACGCTTTCGAAAGGCGGCGCAATATATATCGGCGTTAACCAGGGTCAAGCACAGAAGAGGGCTTTTTCTGGTTCGTTTTCAGGGGTTTGCTGAACCCAAACGAAAGAAAGGGGGTGTCTCCACCCCCTTTCCACGACGGATTATTTCGCGCTGCACAATACGCTAGGTATTGTGGTTCGCGCCGCGCACTCCCCCTATTCCGCGGGGGTCGCCGCCGGCTGCGACGTTGCGGCGGCATCAGCCGCCGCTCCGGCCGGCAGAGCGCCAGCGGGCTCGACTTGATTGAGCTCGCGATCGCGATCAGCGGCAATGGTCTTGAGCCGGTTCATCAATGCGCCGGTTCCAGCAGGGATCAACCGGCCGACGATGACGTTCTCCTTCAAGCCAACCAGACGATCGACGCGACCGGTGACGGCCGCTTCGGTGAGGACGCGTGTGGTCTCTTGGAACGACGCCGCCGACACGAACGACTGTGTTTGCAGACTCGCTTTGGTGATGCCCTGAAGCACCGGCAAAGCAATAGCCGGCTTGCCGCCGTCGGCCGCGACCTTGGTATTTTCTTCCTCGAACTCGATCCGATCCGGCATCTCGCCTACCAGGAACGTCGAGTCGCCACCGTCGATCACTTCCACTTTCTGCAGCATCTGACGAACAATCACTTCGATGTGCTTGTCGTTGATTTTCACGCCCTGCAGTCGATAGACGTCCTGGATCTCCTTGATCAAATAATCTGCCAGGGCCTCGACGCCCATCACGCGCAGGATGTCGTGCGGCACGGGATTGCCGTCGACCAGCGGATCGCCTTTGCGAACAAAATCGCCTTCCTGGACCGCGAGGTGCTTGCCTTTCGGGATCAGGTACTCGGCCTGCTGGCCTTTCTCTGGCTTCACGATGATACGGCGCTTCGACTTGTAATCCTTGCCAAACTCGACACGACCTTCGATGTCGGAAATGATCGCGTGATCTTTCGGCTTGCGCGCCTCGAACAACTCGGCAACGCGCGGCAAACCGCCCGTGATGTCGCGGGTCTTCGATCCTTCGCGCGGGATACGCGCCAGCACGTCGCCGGCGTGAACCTTGGCGCCATTGTCGATCGACAACACCGAATCGAGGCTGAGGAAGTACCGAGCCTCGGCGCCGTTATCGAGCTTCAGCACCTTACCGTCGGCCCCGCGAATTTCGATTCGCGGTTTGATATCGGTACCGCCGCGCTGCTGTTTCCAATCGACCACCACTTTGGAGGTGATGCCGGTCGATTCATCCGTCGACTCGCGCATGGACACGCCGTCGACGAGATCGACATAGTGTGCCGTGCCGCCCTGCTCGGTAATGACCGGCAGCGTGTACGGATCCCATTCGGCGAGCCGTGTTCCTTTGACGATATCCTGCTTATCTTCAACCAGCAGCTTGGCGCCATAAGGAATGCGGTGCCGCGCCCGCTCACGGCCGTTCGAATCCTCAAGCACGACTTCGAAGTTGCGGGCCATGACAATGGCGATCTTCTCGCTGTTCTTCACCACGCTCTTGTTGACCAGCTTGACTTTGGCATCGAACGTCGCCTCGACGCTCGACTGCTCGGCGCCACGCTGCGCGGCACCGCCGATGTGGAAGGTCCGCATCGTGAGCTGTGTTCCCGGCTCACCGATCGACTGCGCCGCGATCACACCGACGGCCTCGCCGACATTAACGCGGGTGCCGCGGGCGAGATCGCGTCCGTAGCAAGTGCCGCAGATTCCGACCCTAGTGGCGCAGGTCAGCGGCGAGCGAATCTTCATGCTCTGCACACCGAGCTTGTCGATCACTTCGGCTTCGGCTTCCGTAATGATGATGCCCTTCTCGAACAGCACCTTGCCGGTCTCGGGGTGAAGGATCGCTTCGCCCGTAGTCCGGCCAAGAACGCGTTCGGCCAACGACACGACGACTTCTCCGCCTTCGATCAGCGGCAGGGCAGTGATGCCTTCTTCGGTACCGCAGTCGAGTTCGGTGATGATCGCATCCTGCGCGACATCGACCAGACGCCGCGTCAGATAACCGGAGTTTGCCGTCTTCAACGCGGTATCGGCGAGACCCTTACGCGCGCCGTGAGTCGAGTTGAAGTACTCGAGCACGCTCAGGCCTTCCTTAAAGTTCGAGATGATCGGCGTCTCGATAATTTCGCCGGACGGCTTCGCCATCAGACCGCGCATGCCGGCGAGCTGTTTCATCTGCGCCGCCGAACCGCGCGCGCCCGAGTGCGCCATCATGTAAACCGAGTTCACCTGCTTGCCGGCTTCGATCTTCGAAATCTCGGCCATCATCGCGTCGGCGACGCGATCGGTGCAGTGTGACCATGCGTCGACCACCTTGTTGTACTTTTCGCCGCGCGTGATCAAACCGTCTTGATACTGCTGCTCGAATTCCTTGGCTTGGACTTCGGTTTCCTTGACCCGCTTTTCCTTCGACTTCGGAATGACCAGATCATCCTTGCCGAACGAGATGCCCGCCAGCGTCGAGAACTTGAAGCCAAGCAACATGATATGGTCGCAGAAGATCACGGTCTCTTTCTGGCCGCAGTGGCGATAGACCGCGTCGATTACTTCGGTGATCTCTTTCTTGCGCAGCAATCGATTGATCAGTGTGTACGGCACGTTCGGATGCTTTGGCAGCTCCTGCGCCAGAATCATGCGGCCGGGTGTCGTATCGACCACCAGAGTCTTCGGGGCACCGGTCTCGTCCACCGTATTGAAGCGACACTTGATCTTGGCGTGAACCGAAACAACTTTGTTCTGCAGCGCGTGCTCGATTTCTGCAACGCCGCCGAACACCATGCCCTCGCCCTTCTCGCCAGGACGCTCCATGGTCATGGAGTAAATTCCGAGAATCATGTCCTGCGTCGGCACGATGATCGGCTTACCGTTGGCGGGGCTGAGGATATTATTGGTCGACATCATCAACACACGCGCCTCAAGCTGGGCTTCCAGCGAGAGTGGCACGTGCACGGCCATCTGGTCGCCGTCGAAGTCGGCGTTGAAGGCGGTGCACACCAGCGGATGCAATTGGATCGCCTTGCCTTCGATCAGGATTGGCTCGAACGCCTGAATGCCGAGGCGATGCAGCGTGGGCGCGCGGTTTAAGAGAACCGGATGCTCGCGAATCACCTCTTCCAGAATGTCCCATACTTCGGGACGCTCCTTCTCGACCAAGCGTTTGGCGGCCTTGATGGTCGTCGCCATGCCGTAGATCTCAAGCTTCGAGTAAACGAACGGCTTGAACAGCTCGAGCGCCATCTTCTTGGGCAAGCCACATTGATGCAGACGCAATTCGGGGCCGACGACGATGACTGACCGGCCCGAGTAGTCGACGCGTTTGCCGAGCAAATTCTGGCGGAAACGGCCCTGTTTACCCTTCAGCATATCCGACAGCGACTTGAGCGGACGCTTGTTGGCGCCCGTAATGGCGCGACCGCGACGGCCGTTGTCGAACAACGCATCGACGGCTTCTTGCAACATGCGCTTTTCGTTGCGGATGATGATTTCCGGCGCGCGAAGTTCAATCAGACGTTTTAACCGGTTATTGCGATTGATGACGCGGCGGTAGAGGTCGTTCAAATCCGAAGTCGCGAACCGGCCACCATCGAGCGGCACCAGCGGACGCAGCTCGGGCGGAATCACGGGAATGACCTCAAGGATCATCCACTCGGCCTTGGCACCCGAAGCCAGGAAGGATTCGACCAACTTGAGGCGCTTCACCAGTTTTTTGCGCTTTGCCTCGGAGCCGGTTTCCTTCATGCCGACCCGGAGCGTTTCGCGGAGCTCCTCGAGCTTAGTCACCTTCAGTGCTTCACGAATCGCCTCCGCGCCAATGCCGGCACTGAAGGCATCCTCGCCAAAGTCGTCGACGGCTTTTTGGTACTGATCTTCGCTGAGCAGCTCGTACTGGCCAAGCGGCGTCATGCCCGGCTCGAGCACGATATGGTACTCGAAATAGAGCACGCGCTCGAGATCCTTGAGTGTCATGTCGAGCATCAAACCAATGCGGCTCGGCAGCGACTTCATGAACCAGATGTGCGCGACCGGGGCGGCGAGTTCGATGTGCCCCATGCGTTCGCGACGAACTTTTGACAGCGTCACTTCGACGCCGCACTTTTCGCAGACGATGCCCTTGTACTTCATGCGCTTGTACTTGCCGCACAAGCACTCGTAGTCCTTGATCGGTCCAAAGATGCGGGCGCAGAACAAGCCATCGCGCTCGGGCTTAAAAGTCCGGTAATTGATGGTCTCGGGCTTCTTGATCTCGCCATAGGACCACGAGCGGATTTTCTCCGGGCTCGCGATTGAGATCTTGATGTTGTTGAAAGACTCTGAGCCTTGGACTTGGCCGAAGATCTTCGCAAGTTCGTTCATTTGCATATGCTCCTAAAGGAGTTCTCTTCGACGACTAAAAACCGCTGTGGCTGAGCTCGACATCGAGCCCGAGCGACCGCATTTCCTTGACCAGCACGTTGAAGGACTCTGGGATGCCGGCCTCGAAATTGTCTTCGCCACGGACAATCGCTTCGTAAACCTTGGTACGGCCCGAGACGTCGTCCGACTTCACCGTCAGCATTTCTTGGAGCGTGTAGGCGGCGCCATAAGCTTCGAGCGCCCACACTTCCATTTCGCCAAACCGCTGGCCGCCGAACTGCGCCTTGCCGCCCAACGGCTGTTGGGTGACGAGCGAGTACGGACCGATCGAACGCGCGTGGATCTTGTCGTCGACCAGGTGGTGCAGTTTCAGCATGTAGATGTAGCCAACCGTGACTTTGCGGGAAAATTGCTCGCCCGTCATGCCGTCGGTCAACGTCACCTGGCCCGACCGGTCGAGGCCGGCGAGCTCGAGCATTTCGACGATGTCGGGTTCGCGCGCCCCATCAAACACCGGGGTCGCGATCGGCACGCCGCCGCGCAGATTGTCGGCAAGGTTGATCAATTCCTTCTCGCCAAGCTCGTGGAACTCCTGACGATAGCCCTTCTCTCCGTAAATCTTCTTCAAGGTTGACCGCACGTCGCGATCGGAACGACCGGAATTGTATCCATCAACAGCATGACCGATCTGCAAGCCGAGCGCGCGACACGCCCAACCGAGATGCGTTTCGAGAATCTGACCCACGTTCATGCGCGACGGCACGCCGAGCGGGTTGAGCACGATGTCGACCTGCGTGCCGTCTTCGAGATGGGGCATGTCCTCGATCGGAATGATGCGTGAAATCACGCCCTTGTTGCCGTGACGGCCGGCCATCTTGTCGCCCGGCTGCAGCTTGCGCTTCACTGCCACGAACACCTTGACCATCTTGAGCACGCCAGGCGGCAGCTCGTCGCCACGCTGCAGCTTTTCGACACGGTCCTCGAACCGCTTCTCGATCACGCCGACGCTGGAATCGAGAGATTTCTTCATCTCCTCGATCTCTTCCATCGACTTGTCGTTGGCGACGACGAACTGCTTCCATTGGCCCGGCGTATACTCGGCCAGGAGCTCGTCTGTGACCTTGCCGCCACCCTTGAGACCTTTGGGGCCCGAGACGATCTTCTTGCCTATAATCAGTTCTCTCAGGCGGCCCGCGAAGCTGCGCTCGAGAATCGCCTTCTCGTCATCGCGATCCTTGGCGAGCTGCTCGATCTCGGCACGTTCGATGGCGAGTGCGCGCTCGTCCTTGTCGACACCGCGACGATTGAAGACGCGCACTTCAACGATCGTGCCCTGAGCGCCCGGCGGAACGCGGAGCGACGTGTCGCGAACATCGGAGGCTTTCTCGCCAAAAATCGCGCGCAACAATTTCTCTTCCGGCGTAACCGGCGATTCGCCTTTCGGTGTCACCTTGCCGACCAGGATGTCGCCGGCATTCACTTCGGCGCCGACATAGACAATGCCGGATTCGTCGAGGTTCTTGAGCGCCTCTTCGCCGACGTTCGGGATGTCGCGGGTGATTTCTTCCTGACCCAGCTTGGTATCGCGGGCCATCACCTCGAACTCCTCGATATGGATCGAGGTGAACACGTCATCGCGCACGATGCGTTCGGATATCAGAATCGAGTCTTCGAAGTTGTAGCCATTCCACGGCATGAACGCGACCAGCACGTTTCGGCCAAGCGCCAGTTCGCCAAGCTCGGTCGAAGGGCCATCGGCGAGAATGTCACCTTTCGAGACATGGTCGCCGACCTTCACCAGTGGACGCTGGTTGATGCACGTGTTCTGGTTCGAACGCTGGAACTTGTGCAAGCGGTATATGTCGACACCGGGAGTCGAGGTTGACGTCTCTTCAGTGGCACGGACGACAATTCGTGTGGCGTCGATCTGTTGAATGACGCCCGAGCGGCGCGCGGAAACGGTGGCGCCGGAATCGCGCGCAACCGCCACTTCGACACCGGTACCGACCAGCGGCGCCTCGCACTTGATCAACGGCACCGCCTGGCGCTGCATGTTCGAGCCCATCAACGCGCGGTTGGCGTCGTCGTTTTCGAGGAATGGAATCAATGCGGCGGCGACCGACACCAACTGCTTCGGCGACACATCCATAAAATCGATTTCAGTCGGTGGGATCAGTACAAAATCGCCGGCGCGGCGGCACGATACCAGCTCGGCTTCGAAGCGACCGCGCGTATCAATAGGTTCATTCGCCTGCGCGATATTGAATCGGCCTTCTTCCATCGCCGACATGTAAACCACTTCTTCGGTGGCGCGACCGTCCTTGATGCGACGATAGGGGCTCTCGATGAAGCCGTACTGGTTGACCCGGGCGAACGTCGCGAGCGAATTAATCAGGCCGATGTTCGGACCTTCCGGCGTTTCGATCGGGCAGATACGGCCGTAATGCGTCGGATGCACGTCGCGCACTTCGAAGCCGGCGCGTTCGCGGGTCAGACCACCCGGTCCGAGGGCCGAGAGACGGCGCTTGTGCGTCACTTCCGACAGCGGATTAGTTTGATCCATGAACTGCGAAAGCTGCGACGAGCCAAAGAACTCGCGCACCGCGGCGGCGGCCGGCTTGGCGTTTATGAGGTCGTGCGGCATGACCGTGTCGATATCGACGGAACTCATGCGCTCGCGAATTGCGCGCTCCATGCGCAACAGGCCGACGCGATATTGATTTTCCATCAATTCGCCGACCGAGCGAACGCGCCGGTTGCCGAGATGGTCGATGTCGTCGATTTCGCCGCGGCCGTCCTTGAGATCGACCAGCACCTTAACGATGCGAAGAATGTCGTCCTTACGCAGCACGCGGATGGCATCACCGACGTCCGCGTTCTCGACAGCAAGACGCGCGTTCATCTTGACCCGGCCGACGGCCGACAAGTCATAGCGCTCGGAATCGAAGAATAGCCCTTGGAACATCGCTTCGGCGGTATCCAGCGTCGGCGGCTCGCCAGGGCGCATGACACGATAGATATCGACCAACGCCTCGTCGCGATTGGTGTTTTTATCGAGCGCCAACGTGTTGCGGATATAAGGGCCGACATTGACGAAATCGATGTGCAGTGTCTTGACCGCGTTGATCTCGTTCTCTTCGAACGCCTTCATCGTATCGGCGGTGATCTCCTCGCCGGCCTCGATATAGATTTCACCGGTCTTGGTGTTGACCACATCCTCGGCGGCAAATTTGCCAATCAGCTCGCCGTCTTGAACGCGAATTTCCTCCAGGCCTTCCTTCTCAAGTTTGAGCGCGATGCGCGGCGACACTTTTTCGCCGGCCTCGATTTTGACGCGGCCCGAATTGGCATCGACCAGATCGTACTGCAGCTTCACGCCCTTGATCTGGTTGGGATCGTAAGCCGTGACCCAGCCCTTCTTGTCGCGCTTGAAGGTCTGCGCTTCGTAGAAGTAATTGAGGATTTCTTCAGCCGTCATACCGCGCACTTCGGAAACGTCGACTGGCTTTCCCTGCTTGGCCCGCTTGCCGCGCAACTCTTCAATATCCCGGCTATCGAGCGCGTAGAGCAGAGTGGTCACCGGCAGCTTGCGGCGGCGATCGATACGGACATAGACCATATCTTTGGCGTCGAATTCGAAGTCGAGCCACGAGCCGCGATACGGAATGACGCGGGCCGCGAACAAATACTTGCCCGACGAATGAGTCTTGCCTTTGTCATGATCGAAAAACACACCCGGCGAGCGGTGCATCTGCGACACGATGACACGCTCGGTGCCATTGATAATGAAGGTGCCGGTTTCGGTCATGAGCGGCATATCGCCCATGTAGACGTCCTGCTCCTTGATGTCGCGAATCGAACGCGCGCCGGTTTGTTCGTCGATATCCCACACCACGAGACGAAGCGTTACTTTGAGCGGAGCCGAGAACGTCATGCCGCGTTGACGGCATTCCTCGACGTCGTATTTCGGCGCTTCAAGGTCATACGCCACGAATTCAAGCTCGCCCTTGCCGGCGAAGTCCTTGATCGGGAACACGCCCTTGAACACATCCCAGAGGCCCGACTTCTGGCGAGTCTCTAGCGGCGCGCCCAATTCGAGGAACTTGTCGTAAGAGCTTTTCTGAACCTCGATCAGGTTCGGCATCGGCGCCACGGTCTCAATGCGCCCAAAGTCACGACGAATGCGCTTACGGTTGCTCAACGATTTGGCCATGATGGGTCCTCATCCTCGCGTACAACACTTGAAGGTCCGCAACTCTCCGCGCCCTCACGCAGATGGCGCGGTTCGCGCCATCTGCGTCAAAGCGCGGCCCGGCGGCCGGGAGCGAGCACTTGCCCCGGCGCCGAACCGAAACGCCTGATTTACTTCACCGTCACTTTGGCGCCGGCGTCTTCGAGCTTCTTCTTGATCGTCGCCGCTTCGTCCTTCGACACGCCTTCCTTCACGGGCTTCGGCGCGCCTTCGACCAGGTCCTTGGCTTCCTTGAGGCCGAGGTTGGTGATCGCACGGACTTCCTTGATCACGTTGATCTTGTTGGCGCCGGCATCCGAGAGGATGACGTCGAAGGTGTCCTTGGCTTCAGCGGCAGGCGCAGCGGCGCCACCGCCGGCAGCGGCGGCCACCGCGACCGGAGCAGCGGCAGAAACGCCCCACTTTTCTTCCAGCATCTTCGACAATTCGGCCGCCTCGAGGACGGTCAGCTTCGACAGGTCGTCTACCAGTTTGGCCAGATCAGCCATTTGAGTTCTCCTTTGAGTGCGTCAGTTCTGAGTGTTGAGATGAAACAGGTTAAGCGGCTTCGCCCATCTGCTTGGCGCGGGCCGAAAAGACTCGGGCGAGCTGACCCGCCGGCGCCTGCAGCACGCCCGCGATCTTGGTCGCTGGCGCCTGGATCAGGCCGACGATCTTGCCGCGGAGTTCGTCGAGGGACGGCAATGTCGCCAGCGCCTTGACGGCATCGGCGGTCATTGTTTGCCCGTCGAGCGAGCCTCCGAGGATGATCAGCTTGCTGTTGTCCTTCGCGAACTTCGCGCAGACTTTTGCCGCAGCGACCGGATCCTTCGAGAATGCGATTCCCGTCGGACCCTTGAGCATCGGCCCAAGTCCCTCGAACTTCGTTCCAGCCAAGGCGAGACGCGCGAGCCGGTTCTTGGCAACTTTATAGCCGGCGCCCGCCGCCCGCATTCTCTTGCGCAGCTCCTGCACCTCGGCGACCGTCAAGCCTTTGTTGACGGTAACACCCAGGAACGATTGCTGAGTCCAGAGCGCGTTGAGCGAGGCAATCAGCTCTTTCTTTTGCCCACGGTCCACGTTGGTCTCCGCTTCTGAGGTCCGCCCACACGCGAGACAATCCCGCGCGAGGAACAAACCAGTTACACATCCGCCGCAACGGACATATTCGCTCCGCTGCACCGGTAGCTCCTGCCCCAGAAGCCAGAGCCGCATGTCCGGATGATCCGAACCTGACGCCTCTTCACTCCCGTCTGTGGCGGCGGGTTACCCCATTAGGACGTCACCGCTGTTTTGCGGATCGGTCACCACCAGTCTCGGACAGGCTCCGGCGACACACCTTGCGACGTGTCGCCGTATCCACATTCCCTAACGCGACGCCGCGTCGGAGGGACTGATCTTGATGCCCGGCCCCATCGTGGAGCTGAGCGAAATCTTTTTCACGTAAGTGCCTTTCGCGCCCGACGGCTTCGCCTTCATGATCGCGTCGACAAAAGCCTTCACGTTGTCGGCAATCTGAGATTCGGAGAAGCTTGCCTTGGCGATGCCGGCGTGAACGATTCCCGCCTTCTCGACGCGGAACTGAACTTCACCAGCCTTGGCATTCTTGATCGCGGTTTTGACATCGGCGGTGACGGTGCCGAGCTTCGGATTCGGCATCAGGCCGCGCGGGCCCAGCACCTTACCGAGCTTGCCGACGACACCCATCATATCGGGGGTCGCGATCACACGGTCGAAATTCATCTCGCCGCCGTTGATCTTTTCAGCGAGGTCTTCCGCGCCAACCAGATCGGCGCCCGCGTCTTTCGCGTCCTTGGCCTTATCACCCTTGGCGAACACGGCAACGCGCATCGACTTGCCGGTACCGTGGGGCAGCGCAACGACGCCGCGCACCATCTGATCGGCATGCTTGGGATCAACGCCGAGGTTGATCGAGATATCGATGGTCTCGTTGAACTTCGCCTTGGCGTTGTCCTTCACGACCTTGACCGCATCCGTTACCGAATAGACTGCGTCGCGATTGATGAGCGCGACCGCCGCCTTCATGCGTTTTCCGAGCGCCATGGCTTACCCCACCACTTCCAGGCCCATGGAGCGGGCCGAGCCTTCGACCTGCTTCATCGCCGATTCAACGGTGGTGCAATTCAAGTCTGGCATTTTCTTTTCCGCGATCTCGCGAATTTGAGCTTTGGTTACTTTCCCCGCCGGGTTCCGGCCGGTCGTTCCCGAGCCCTTTTCAATCTTCGCCGCTTTCTTCAGGAAGTAGCTTGTCGGCGGCGTCTTGGTGACGAAGGTGAAAGTACGGTCCGAATAGACGGTGATGATCACCGGCGTCGGCACGCCCACTTCGCCCTTCTGCGTCGCCGCATTGAACTGTTTGCAGAACTCCATGATGTTGACGCCGCGCTGGCCCAGAGCCGGGCCGACGGGCGGCGATGGGTTGGCTTTGCCAGCTGGAATCTCCAGCTTGACGTAGCCTTCGATCTTCTTTGCCATGTGTATCCCTCAGCAACTCTGCCGGTAACGCCACCGGCTGGCCGGGTCCGCGGTCCGGTCCGGTCCATGGTCTTAGGACCTCGCCTCCCGCAGTCTTTGACCGCCACGGACCCGATCCGCGGCAGTCGTTACAACCAAGCGAGAGCTTCTCCGCCTGATTGTACTCGGCCCGCCTTCGCTGATGCTTCGGCGGGGTCTCGCGCTCGCAGCGGGTCGTCCCGCCGAAGCGATAGCGAAAGCGGACCTACAACTTCTCCACCTGACTGTACTCGAGCTCAACCGGCGTCGAGCGGCCGAAGATGGAAACGGAAACTTTGAGCCGCGCTTTTTCTTCGTCGACTTCCTCGACCATGCCGTTGAACGAAGTGAACGGCCCATCTTTGACCCGGACTTGTTCGCCGACTTCGAATACGACCGACGGCTTCGGACGCTCGATGCCTTCCTGGACCTGGCGCATGATCCGGTCAGCTTCGCCTTGCGACATCGGCTGCGGCTTGTTGCCGCCCAAAAAGCCGGTAACCTTCGGCGTATTCTTGATCAGGTGCCAGACTTGGTCGGTCAGATCCATGTGGATCAAGACATAGCCTGGGAAAAACTTGCGCTCGGCATCGACCTTCGCGCCGCGCCGGACTTCCGACACTTTCTCCATCGGCACCAGTACTTCGAGGATCTTGTCGCTCATCTCCTGTTGAACCGCTTGCTCGCGGATCGACTGAGCGACTTTGCCCTCAAAGCCCGAATAAACGTGCAACACGTACCACTTCGCCGCCATTGCCTCGGCCCTTAACCAAACAGCAGGGACATGCCCCACACCAAAATGCGATCCACGATCAAGAAATAAAGGCCGAGGATCACGCACATCACGAACACCAGGACAACCGACATGCCGGTCTCGCGCCGCGATGGCCACGTGACCTTGCTGAGCTCCTGGCGGACTTCGCGAACGAATTGACCGGGACTATTCGCCATCTTCTCTCGACTACTTCCACGTTACGCGCCAAGCCAACATCGTCACGACATCACGGACTTCGACCGCCCTGCCCAGTTCCAGTCGGACCTCAGGATCGGATGGCAGGGGCGATAGGGCTCGAACCTACAACCCCCGGTTTTGGAGACCGGTGCTCTACCAGTTGAGCTACACCCCTAGGGCCCTGATTTATCGAATAAACCTTGATGTGATGATCGCCGTCCGGCGTGCGCAAGTACCCACTCTAAAGTCCATCGCCGCCGCGTCCGCGACCGGGCTGCCGATGGGGAAACCATTAGGCAGCACCCATCAACCGCACGGAAACGCCTTCCCGGGCGGCGCCGGCATATAGCCCGCCATATTAATATGAATC
>VGEM01000056.1 GCA_016869315.1 Alphaproteobacteria bacterium
CGCTGACCGCGTTCTTGAACCTTGCTCTTGAACCTTGGGCGACCCACCCGTAGAACCAAATTCTGGCAGCTTCGGTTCTGATGCAAATCTATCTCCCCATCGCCGAAATGACGGTCAACGTGTTTCTCATCCTCGGGATGGGTGGCGCGGTTGGGTTCTTGTCGGGCCTGTTCGGCGTCGGCGGCGGTTTTCTGATGACACCGCTGCTGATGTTCATCGGCGTTCCCCCAGCGGTGGCCGTCGGCACCGAGGCCAATCAGATTGTCGCCTCGTCGGTCTCGGGCGTGCTCGCGCACATGCGACGCGGCAATGTCGACTTCAAAATGGGCGCGGTGTTGACGGTCGGCGGTTTTGCCGGCTCCGGTCTCGGTGTGTGGCTGTTCTCGTTCTTGCGCAGCATCGGTCAGGTCGAGCTGGTCATCTCGCTGAGTTACGTCGTCTTCCTCGGGTTCATCGGCGGTTTCATGCTGTGGGAGAGCCTGCCCGGCGTGCTGCAGCGCAAGAGCGGCCAGGCGCCAATCTCGCCCGAACAGCGCGGCGCCGGGCGCCATACCTGGATCCATGGCCTGCCCTTCAAGATGCGATTCAACCGCTCAAAACTCTATATCTCCGCGCTTCTTCCGCTCGCGGTCGGTTTTGTCGTCGGTATCCTGGCGGCGATCATGGGCGTTGGCGGCGGATTCATCATGGTGCCGGCCATGATCTATCTGATCGGCATGCCA
The DNA here is from genome assembly GCA_016869315.1 of Alphaproteobacteria bacterium. Classification (GTDB taxonomy): domain Bacteria; phylum Pseudomonadota; class Alphaproteobacteria; order Rhodospirillales; family Rhodospirillaceae; genus VGEM01. Next base: position 723 of record VGEM01000056.1, read on the forward strand.
ACTCAGGTCGTGATCGGAACCTCGCTGTTCCAGATCATCTTCGTCACCGCCAACACGACATTCCTGCAAGCGACCTTCAACCAGACCGTCGACGTATTGCTGGCGCTGCTGTTGCTGCTGGGCGGCGTGATCGGCGCGCAGATCGGCGCTCGCATCGCCGCCAAGCTCAAGAGCGAGCAATTGCGCTCGCTTCTCGCCCTTATCGTGCTCGGCGTGGCGTTGCGCCTCGCGTTCGATCTCATCATCACGCCATCCGATCTCTTCAGCATCCGCGAGGCGTTGCCGTGAAGGCGGTGGTCGCTCTTCTCGCGGCATTCCTAAACGCGCCAGCGATGGCGCAGACCGCGCCGTTGGTGGCGGATGTGTCCGAACACATGGTCGCCATTCGTTCTGATTTCGCCGGCCAGGATGTGCTGCTGTTCGGCGCTATCGATGCGCCCGGCGACATCTTCGTCATCGTCAAGGGTCCGCCGACACCATTCGTCGTCAACAAGAAAAATCGCGTGGGTCCGATCTGGATCAATACCGAGCAGACCAGGTTCGATGACATCCCGTCGTTCTATCATGCCGCGACCACGCGGCCGGCCGAAGAGTTCGTGCCCGAGGCTCTTGCCACGCGATTCCAAGTGGGACTCAAGAATCTCAGAATTGAGCCGGAGAAAGCATCGTCCGAGGACGCTACGCCATTTCGCGACGCCCTGATGCGCCTCAAAGTCGCGAGCGGCCATTATCAGCCCGAGATCGGATCGGTACAAATGATGTCCGATCGCTTGTTTCGCACGAACCTTCATTTTCCGACCAACGCGCCTACCGGGACTTACATCGTCGAGGTTTATCTGTTCCGCGACGGCGCGGTGGCCAGTGCCGTGATCGTCCCCTTCATCATTTCGAAACTCGGCCTTGGCGCCGACATCACCGAGTTCGCCAAGAACTATGCCGCGATTTACGGTTTGATCTCGATCGCGCTTGCGGTTGCCGCCGGCTGGGCAGCCAGCGCCGCGTTCCGGAGGGTGTAGGCGCAATGTCCTCGCCCGTCCTCGCCCGGAAATTTCTGTTGGTGGTCGATCGCAGCGCCGAGCTTCGGGCCGCCATGCGCTTTGCCTGCCGGCGCGCCATGCGAACCGACGGCGAAGTGCTGCTGTTCCACGCCGTGCCTAAGTCGGTTTTTCATCACTTTGCCTCGGTGGGCGATCTGATGGAACGCGAAGCCCGAAATGACGCCGAGAAACTGCTACAGTCGATCGCGGCCGACGTTTACCGCATGTCGGGACGATACCCGGCGTTTCATATCCGCGAAGGCGATACGCTTGAGCAGCTGCGCGCCGTGGCCACGGCGGACCCGAGCATATCGGTGCTGGTTCTTGGCGCCGGTGCCGGGCCCGAGGGGCCAGGGCCCATCATCTCGGCGCTTTCCGGCGCGCTCGCCGGCAAGATCAAGGTGCCGATTACCATTGTTCCCGGCAATCTCAGCGACGAGCAGATCGACGCTTTAACGTAATTTTGGCTTGATATTGCGGCGATTCCGCTTGCTTGAATCAGGATAAAATCGGTCCTAATTAGTTTTCGAACGATGTGGAGACGCCGCCATGTTTATCCAGACCGAAGAAACCCCGAACCCAGCCACGCTCAAATTTCTGCCGGGCCGGGCCGTCATGACCGGCGGGGTCGCCGATTTTGCCACTTCGGAATCGGCGAGCCGCTCGCCGTTGGCGAGCGCCTTATTCGATGTCGAAGGCGTCAGCGGCGTGTTTCTCGGTGGCGACTTCATCACGGTCACCAAGGCCGGCGAAAAATCGTGGACGACCATGAAGCCGGTGATTCTCGGCGCCATCATGGATCATTTCACGTCGGGCGCGCCCGTCGTTGCGGCGGGCGACGATGGCGACGATGACGAGATCGGAGACGGCGGGCTCGACCCCGAGATCGTCGGCCAGATCAAAGAATTGATCGATACCCGCGTACGCCCCTCGGTGGCGCAGGACGGCGGCGACATCGTCTACCGCGGCTTCCGCGATGGGACTGTGTTCATCGGCATGCGCGGGTCGTGCTCGGGCTGCCCAAGCTCGACCGCGACGCTCAAGATGGGCGTCGAGAATATGCTCAAGCACTACATCCCCGAGGTGCGCCAGGTGGAAGCGATCTAAACGCGTTGCCACCATGGCGCGGCGCACGCGCTGGCTCATTGCGGCAATCCTCGCGATCGCGGGCGGGGGTGTTGTATGGCTGATGCTGCCAACGGCGCCATCGGGACCGCCGATCTTTGAAGACTGGGCGCATAAACTGAATACGAAGCCCTTGCGCGTCGCTGATCTTGAATCGGCGTTCGCCCGTGAGAAATACGATTTCATCCAGGTCCGCGACAGCCGTGGCGCCGTGCCGCGCATTCTGGTTGCCGAAGTACCCGAGGATCTGAGTCAGGTCGCCGAGGTGCGTCGTCGAAAGGCGTTGTTTCTCGGCTCGATCCTGCCACTCGTGCTGGCGGTCAACGAGCAGATCGCGGTCGAGCGGGCGATGGTCGAGAGCGTCGCCGCCAAGCGCGCCCGCGGCGAATCTCTCGCCGGAACCGACATCGCCGAAATCGATCGCCTGGCGCGAATCTACCGATTGCGCGACGAGCCGGTTCCGATCGGCAATCCGAGCAATCCCGAGCTGATCGACGACTTGCTTCTCCGTGTCGCCCCGTTGCCGGTGTCGATGGCGCTGGCCCAGGCAGCGGAGGAGAGCGCGTGGGGCTTGTCGCGATTCGCCGACGAAGGCAATGCATTGTTCGGCCAGTGGGTGTGGAACGACCCGACCGGAATCACGCCGCTCGGCCGCGCGCCCGGCGAGACCCATAGCATCAAGTCTTTTCGAGACTTACTCGAATGCATATTGTCGTATGCGCATAATCTCAACACCCACGCCGCCTATGCCGATTTTCGCCGCATGCGCGCCAATATGCTGGCGACGACCGGAACTCTCGACGGACACGCACTGGCGGCGACGCTGACACGTTACTCCGGACGCGGACAGGCGTATGTTGAATCGCTGCGCAGTATTATTCGCTCCAACAGCCTTGCCACGCTCGATACCGCGCGTTTTGCCGATCGACGCGCGTTGACACAGGTCGCGTCGAACGCCGCATCGACAGACGTGGGACTCTGAGGTCATGGCGCCAGGAACCGGCCCCGGAATGAGTGACGCGGCCGTCAAGGCCAAAACCGGCCGCACCTAGCCAGCATGGGTCAAGGCGCTTGACGCGCTCAACGGGCGCGACCTCGCCCACCGCGACCTGGCAAGGCTGATTTCATCCAGGTTCAAGCTCGGGCCCTGGTGGTCGCAGATGGTGACGGTCGGCTACGAACGGATCACCGGCCGGCGCGCCCTTCATCAGGTGTCGGATGGTTTCAATGCCAGCGTATCGCGCACGCTGCCGGTGTCGGCGCGCGCCGCCCACGCGATGCTCGACGATGACGTGCAACGGCGCTCGATCCTGGGACGCAAAGTCGCATTGACGACAAATCGCCCCGGTAAAGTCGTGCGCTTTGCCTGGCCCCAGGGGCGCGTGTTCATCAATTTTGTCGCCAAGGGGCGGGCGAAGTGCCAGATCGCCATTCAGCACGAAAAGCTGCCGAGCGCGGCAGCGGTGAAGCGGTCCAAGTCGTATTGGGCCGCCGCTGCAAATCGCTGGCTCAAATCACTCGTCTGATGCCGTGAGGTGGCGTGGGTGTACGGCGACACCCTCGCTGACGCCGCCGGCGATCATTTCGTGGCCCCACCAATGCCACCGCCCGGCTGCGCGAACGGTGCAATTGACCCGGCTGCGGCCCGGTGGAAACGCTTTTCCGGGCGACACGGTGACGCGATCGGCGCCGATCGAGAGCGGGAGGCGGGTGCCATTGGGGCCGAAGCACGACAACTGCTTCAACTCAGGACCGTCGACAACGCGAAACGACACGATTGGCGGATTGACGGCAAGCACCGACGAACGCGGCCTCACGTCGACCGCCCGCAAAGGCAGCGTGTTCGTGACAAGCTTGAAGCGATCCATCGCGCCGTAATTTTCGTTTAGCGCGAAGCGCGGCAGAAAGAACATGTCCGCCTCGCCGTAGACCGGGCCCGAGTTGGAGCCAAAGGCGGCGACGTATCCCGCTTCCCGCACGAACTGCTTCTCGATCTCGCCGGTTTCGCCAAAAGGGTAAGCGAACAGCGTCGGCTTGGCTCCGAGCTCATCGACAAAACGACGGTTCATAGTTGCAAGATCGGCGCGAACGGCTTCGAGGCTCAATGCCGGCATGTGCGCATGGGCGTGACCGTGTCCGCCGATGCCGACGCCGTCGTCCGCGAGCGCGCGAATCTGATCCCAACTCATGATGCCGCGTTCGCGATCGTCGACGGCCTTGGTCGCCACGAACACCGTGAATGGGAATCCGGAGCGCTTGAAACGCGGCCACGCCTCACGCGCGACCGAGGCATAAGCATCGTCGATGGTGATGGCGACAGATTTGGGCGGCAATGCCGAGCCTGCCTGAAGCGCCGTCACGACGTCGGCCAACGGCAGTACGCTGAATCCGCCGTCCTTGAGATAAGCGATATGGGCGTCGAGCTGTTCCAGCCGAATGTTGGTGGAGGGAATGCTGTTCTCGCCAAAGCGATGATACATCAGCACGACGGCGGAAGGGCTTTCCGCAGCCGCCGGGGCAGCCAAGGTCAGCACACCCGCTAGCGCGGCGGACCAAATCGTGATTTGTGGCTGTGTCATCCGGAGCATCTTTGTGAGGCCCACCATGCGCCCGCCCCTCGACGACATAGCGCTCGATCGCATCTTTCGCAACGCACGGACACAAAACAGCTGGCGCGCCGACACCATCGCCGACGCCGTGCTGCGCAAGATCTATGACCTCGCGAAAATGGGGCCGACCAGCGCCAATTGTTCGCCGGGGCGGTTCATCTTCGTCGTGTCCAAGGCCGGCAAGGAAAAACTGAAACCCGCGCTGTCGTCGGGCAATCTGGAAAAAACCATGGCCGCCCCGGTGACGGCGATTGTCGGGTACGACACCGGCTTTTCAGAATTCATGCCGGAACTGTTTCCGCACGAGCCCTCGGCCCAGCATTGGTTCAAAGGCATCGAAGAAGAAACCGCCTTCAGAAACGGGACGTTGCAGGCGGCCTATCTGATGATTGCGGCCCGCGCGCTTGGCCTCGATTGCGGGCCGATGAGCGGGTTCGATAAAGCCAAGGTCAATACCGCGTTCTGGCCGGAGGGGCGAATCAAAGCGAATTTTCTTTGCAACATCGGTGTCGGTGACGATGCCAAAGTGTTTGCCCGCAGCCCGCGGCTTGCCTTCGAGCGGGCGTGCGCGATCATCTGACAGAAAAAGGCGGACGTCACTGCCCGCTTTTTCGATCCCGCACCCGGGGTTTCCCGCCGGTCGCGCGAGAGATTACGAGATCGACCACCTTTTTCGGATCTTGTGATCGATCGACAGGATGCCGGGCCCGCGGATGACGACCGTCGCGAGCAGGATCAGCCAATAGAAGTGCTCGGCTTTGTCGAAGGCGGGATCGGCGGCGCCGAGAACAAATTGAATGACCAGGGTCATGCCGATCAACGGCAGTGCGGCGAGACGCGCCGCCAGGCCGACAAACAGCAGAATCGGCATGACAAGCTCATTGAAGGTGCCGAGCACAGCCGCGAACTCGGGCGGAAGCAGGGGCACTTTGTACTCCTCGGCGAAGAGATAGATCGTCGAATCTCAGTCCTGCAGTTTCTGCAAACCCGACCGGAAGAAAACGAGACCAATCACCACATGCACGACGAGAGCGAGCAGCGGCACACCGAACCGATCGAGCGTATTCGTTGCCGTCGCGTGAAGCGACGTTGCCAAGGAGACGATGGGTGGTGTCGGCATGATCGCGAGTCCAATCGATGAGTTGCTCACGACCACTTCCTATGCCCTGTCGACGGGCGAGGCGAATCACAAACAGTTGAGAAATAGGAATCCCGGTCTTCGGCGTATGATCGTATTGGGGAATACGATCACATCGGGTCAGCGGCGAGGCTGGGGGGAGGAGTGTTCGCTGCCTGCCAAGACCGGGGCTGTCGGACAAAACTTAGCCCTTCATCTTCGGGTTCGCGCCGGCGAAGGCCGTCAGGCTGCCGCCCATCGACACGCAGGTTCCGGCGGGCACGGGCTTGAAGGTCTGGCCGTCGAAATCGGTCTTCGACTGACCGGCGCACTGATGCGCGCCATTGGCGGCCGCGCAGGAATTTTCGCCAGTCTTGGCAATCCCAAAGCACTTCTCGGCGGCGCCCTTGGCATCGGCGGCCACGGTCGACGGGGCGTTGACGGTGAACGCCAGGTAGGCAGCGCCGACAACGGCGGCAACGATGGTGGCGTGGGACACTTTTTCGCGGGTGATCTGAGTCATGGGGTCTTCTCCTTCGGGTTCAGCTCGCCGCAGGTCGGGAAGACCGCTGCGATGCGAAGACCCTAGGCGCGCGCCGGCCGAGACCCAATACCGACCGTTTCTCGATTCGATGCGTCGCGTGCATCGTTCGCGAATCGGCCGTTTCTCGGCTTAAACCGTCTCCCAACGGTAGTTGCGGGCGAGCTGAACCACCGCCTTGGTGGCCGGCGTGAAACGCCGTCCGGCGACGGTGACCAGCGACACTGTGCGTTTGACCTTAGGTTCCACCAGCACCCGCAAAGAAACGCCCGGCAGCCGCGGGCAGAATTCAGGCATGATCGTACATCCGAAACCGGCGACCAGAAGGGCTTGGATCCAGTCCTCGCGTTCGCTGCGGAACACAACCTTGACCGTGATGTCGGTCGGCATGCCGATATCCTTCCAATATCGGTCAAGCTCGCATGAGGCGCGTTGAACGTAGGACTCGCTGTCGAGATCGCGTACCCTGACCGCGGTTTGATTCTCGAAGCGATGGCCCTTGGCGAAGGCGACACCGTAGCGCTCCGTAAAAAAGGGAGTCGCATCGAGTCGCTCGGGCAAGTTCGGAAGTCCGATCAACGCGATATCCATCTCGCCCTTCATCATCGAGTCGAGCAGATCGGCGCCGGGCAACTCGATCAGCTTCAATTCGATGGTCGGGATCTTCTCCCGAATCGCGCGCAGGAATCCCGCGATCACCAGCGGGCTCACCGTGCACATCACGCCCAGAGTCAGTGGCGCCTTGGCCGCGACCTTGAAGCTCTCGGCTTCCTGCCGCACCGCTTGGGTCGCGTTGTAGACTTGTTCCAGATGGGGCTTGGCCAGCTTGCCAAGGTCGGTCAGGTGGGAGTTGCCACGTTCGCGACGAAACAGCTCGCCGCCCAGCTCGTCCTCGAGACTCTTGATGGCGCGCGTCAACGCCGGCTGCGAGACATTGCACGCCACGGCCGCCCGCGTGAAATTGAGCTCGCGACAGAGCGTCAGGAAATACTTGATCTGGTTCAGTTCCACGGCCGATCCCCTGCTCCGGCAGGGGTGATTATGGCGGGCCGTTACGGAGGATCAAGCGACACGCAACCTGGAATACTGCACCGATCAGGGCGTATCGGTTGGCCCGGTCGGTGACAGCAAATGCAGATGCGGGTCCATCGCGCCATGAAGCACGCGGACGATCTCAATGGCGTCGCTGAGAGCAATGTAAAAAATGACGTGAGTACCAACTGCAGCAGATCGGTAATGCGGCCCAAGATCGTGTCGACTGACGCCTGTGAAAGGCGATCGCGGCAATCGAATAAATGTCGCGTCGATTTTTCCGAGATAGCGATCTCTTTGTTCGACACCCCATGTTTTGTCCGTGAATTCTGCGATCGACGCCGAATCTCTCAAAGCTTCCGGCCGAAGCCGGACAGGGCGCGATCTGATCACGGCGTCAAATCAGATCAACTTGATCGACGAGACTTCTTTCGGCCACTGTCTAGCGATTTCATGAACTTGCCGAAATCCCACTCGACGGCAGGCCCGCTCTGCTCACCAACAACGATCGCCTGACGGAGCGCCTTGAGTTTGGCACGATAGGTGGCGTCTCGCTCTGACATCAGGCGAAGCGCCTCGCGCACGACCTCGCTGGCGTTATTGTACTGCCCATCCTCGACCTTCGAGTGGACGAATTACTTGAGCTTGGGGGTCAAAGAAACATGCATTGTACGATCTCCGTCAACCGAGCCAAACTTTATCAAAGCTTGGATCAAAAGAAAATCGCGACGCCGATCAGAGATTTCACGGGCGGCCTGCATGAATCAATTCTGCCATTTTTTTCACGTCGTTCAATCGCGCCCCTGGGGCAAGAGCACGTGTGATGATTGCGAAAAGCTGTTGGCGGTTCTCCTCGAGCCACTCCAGTGACCGTTTTGGCCCCAAGTACCAGCGGCGGCGAAGGGAGAAGTAATGCCATAGTGCCCAAGACAGAAACTCGTATAGACGCACGTGCGCCAGCGGCCCGCCAGAGCCGGCACGCCCAATTTGCTTTTCCATCCACACTCGGATTGCCTCCCGGTCCCCCGGCCGTGGAAGTCTTGGCGGTCGCTTGAGCCGATCTTTGACTCGCCGTACCAGCGCTTTGGCCAGACCGCGCGTATCTCGGACAATCTTTCCGTCCGCGATCCGAATGAGATCGTCGACCTGCTTTCCCGTGGCGCGCGCCGTTGAATAGACTCAAACGTCAAGCGAACGACCCTGGAAAGGGGACACGTCGGACCGATCACGTCTAATGTCTGCAAAGCCGACGACATCTATATCGCTGTCGGGCGCGAAATCACCGCGGACCATCGATCCATATATGATGATCGCGTGACACCGATATTTTCGGACGAGATATGAGACCAAGGCCGCTTCATCCAGCATGGCCAGTCCCGGTGCGGGCGTATCATCGCGAGCAGGACCTACTTGCGACCCTTCCTGTTCACCGGCAGATCGAGTGCCTTGAGGTCGATGATCTGCCCACCTTTGATCACAGTATTCACCGTCGCGAAGTTGGCGACGTTGGCGGTGGGATCGGCGTCGAGTAACACAAGATCGGCGAGTTTGCCGCGGGCGATCGTGCCGAGATCGTGCTCGCGCCCGAGATAGAGCGCTGCGTTGCGCGTCGCGATGGTGATGCAGTCGAGCAGCGGAATGCCGGCCTTGGCGTAAAGCTCGATCTCCTGCAGCGACATCGGCCCGTAGGTGCGATCACTGCCGAGGGCCAGGATCGCGCCCGCTTCATGAAGCGCGCCCAGGTTCCACAGCATGTTGTCGACCAGCGGCTTGAAGCGTTCCGACATGCCGGACGTGCGATAGCGCTGACGTTCTTCGACCTTCTGCAGCTCCAGCGTTTTCTCGTCGAGCGTCGCGTGGAACAGGGGCGTGTCGAGCCATGAGGTGTCGTCGGCGACGCGGGCGATGTTGGAGAACACCACCGCCGTCGTCGAAATCGGCACGCGCCGCGCGGCCACGCTCTTCAACGTCGCCTCATCGAGGCGGTCGCGAATCGGGGCATGGGCGAAGGTGTTGATCCCGGCGTCGAGAATGAGCTTGAAATCCTCGCGGCCGCCAATGTGCGCCGTGACCATCGTGCCGTGGTCGTTGGCGTGATGGACGATATCGCGAACCAGCCCGGGAAACCCGTCAACCATCTCGCCGCGCAAACTATCGGTGCCGTCGTAGACGATCTTGATCATGTCGGCCTTGTAGCCAAGCATGGCGTCGATCTTGCCGCGCACGTCGTTGCGTCCGGTGATCTGGACGCCACCGCCTTCGGCCGTGCGTCGCGGGAAACCAATCGCGTTTCCGGCCGCGAAGATACGCGGACTGACAATGCGTGCGGCGCGCTCATCGTCGCGGATCGGGAATATGAACTCGGGATTATTGCCGAGATCGTTAACGGTGGTGACGCCGCTATAGAGGAACGTATGCAGCGCTGGGATGGCGAGGGTGCGGTCATTGATGAACTTGCCGCGCTCGGTGCCGCCGCGGAGATGAATGTGGGTGTCGATCAGCCCCGGGATCAGATACTTGCCCTTGCCCTTGATGACGATCGCGCCGCGCGGTTTGCGAATGTCGGACGGCGACACCAATGCAATTCGCTCGCCGCTGACCAAGACCGACGCGCCCGCCAGCGGCGGCGCGCCGGTTCCGTCGATCAGCGTGACATCAGTGATCAGGATGTCAGACGCGAGGGCTGGCCCGGAAATTCCCGCGACGACAGCGCCCAGAACTGCAAGACGCTTCAAATTCGCGATCATGACTGTACCCCTCCCCAATAGTCGGCTGTCATCGTACCGGCATTCGGGAGCGGTCGACAGCGCCGATCAGCGGCGTGGCAGGAATCCGACCACGCCATAGACCTCTTTCAGGACGGCCTCGGCGATCGCGCCGGCCCTCTCGGCGCCGCGGGCGAGAATGCGATCCAACTCGGCTGGGTCGTTCATCAACCGCGCCATCTCGGCGTTGATCGGCCCCAGCAACGAGACGGCGACCTCGGTCAGTTGTGTCTTGAACTGACTGAACTGCCAGCCACCAATCTCTTTCAAGATGTCCTCGGCCGTACGGTCGCTGAGGGCGGCGCAAATATTCACCAGGTTGGCGGCCTCCGGCCGGCCCTCGAGACCTGCGATGTCCGAGGGCAACGGGTTGGGATCGGTTCTCGCCTTTTGGATCTTGAGCGCAATGGTGTCGCGTGAGTCGGTCATGGCGATGCGCGAATAATCGGATTCATCGGACTTCGACATTTTCTTCTGGCCATCGCGCAAGGACATCACCCGCATGCCCGGTCCACGAATGACGGGCTCGGGCAACGGAAACACCTCACGGCCGAAGTCGATGTTGAACTTCTGGGCAATATCGCGGGCAAGCTCGAGATGCTGCTTCTGGTCTTCGCCCACGGGCACGTGAGTCGCCTTGTAAACCAGAATGTCGGCCGCCATCAGGTTGGGATAGACGTAGAGGCCAACCGACGCGGCTTCGCGATTCTTGCCGGCTTTGTCCTTGAACTGGGTCATACGGTTGAGCCAGCCGATGCGGGCCACGCAATTGAACACCCAGGCCAGTTGCGCGTGACCCGGCACATGGCTTTGCACGAACAGCGCGTTGGCGACCGGATCGACGCCGGCCGCGATCATGCCGGCCGCGACTTCGCGGGTATTACGGATAAGCTCCTTCGGATCCTGCCAGACCGTGATCGCATGCAGATCGACGATGCAGAACAAGCACTCGAAATCGTTCTGCAGCGCGACCCAATTGCGGATCGCCCCGAGATAATTGCCAAGGTGAAGGTTTCCGGTGGGCTGAATGCCGGACAGGATTCGCCCGGCGCGCGCGCCGAGCGGTGTGGACCCGCTGGTCATGGGAGGCTCCCCATCTGATCGTGTCTGCGGCGGGCGATTGGTGCCGCCCCCGCGTGCGTAGGGGTCCTATGGGAAAGCGAAAGTGGCGTCAAGCGGAGCGCCGGAGCGCCTTGAGATCACTTCGTTCCGCGGCGCCCAAACCGATCACGGCGACGAAATACACCGCCGCGCCGAGCGCGATGAGGGCCGCCAAGATCGCGGCGCGAAGGCCGCCTGCCCCCGGTTCGGTGAAAACCTGCCCAAACCACGCCTCCGACACTATGCGACCGCCGAAGAGCGCGACCGCCATGATGGTCATGGCCGCGAGAAGCCGCGGCATCCGCGTCTTGAGTCGCGCATCCGCCCTGACGTGACCGCGACTGGCGAGAACGAACGTCAGAGCGCCGACGTTGAGCCACGCGGAGATCGAGGTCGCAAGCGCGATGCCAACGTGACCAAGCGGTTTGATCAAGAGCAAGCTGAGGCCCACGCTGACGACAAGGGCTGCCGCCGAAATCTTGACCGGCATGATGGTATCGTGCCGTGCATAGAAGTTGGGCGTCAGCGCCTTGTTGAGCACATAAGCGGGCAGCCCGATCGAAAACGCCATCAGCGCTTCGCCAACGGCTTGGCGATCGGCGGCCACAAAAGCGCCGCGCTCGAAGAGGGTCGCCACGATCGGCTCGGACAGCACGCCGATCCCGGCCGCGGCCGGCAGCGTCAGGAGCAAACAAAGCTCGATGGCGCGATTTTGGTTGGCGAGCGCGGCGTCGTGATTCCCGGCTTCGATCTGCCGCGTCAGCATGGGGACCAGAGCAACCCCAACCGCGACGCCGACAACGCCAAGAGGCAGCTGGTTGACACGATCGGCGTAGTAGAGCCACGACACGGCGCCGACCGCGACCAGGGTGGCGATAATATTGTTGATGACGAGGTTTAGTTGATAGATGCCGGCGCCGAAGGCGACCGGAAGCATGCGGCCAAGAAGGTCTTTGACCTCGGGCGTCAGACGCGGCCGACGGAACGAGATCGGCAATCCGGCCCGGCGGCAGTGATATTTGAGCCAGAGAAACTGGACCACGCCTGCCATGGGGACGCCCCAGGCCAGCGCGCGGGAAACGTCGCTCTCGAGAACGACGGCGCCGAGCAGAAACGAAATCAGCGACAGATTGAGGAAGATCGGCGCGGCGGCGGCGGCCGCGAATTTGTGCAGCGCGTTGAGCGCGCCGGCCTGCAACGACACCAGAGAAACGAACAGGAGATACGGAAAGGCGATCCGCGCCAGTTCGACGGCGCGGTCCATCTGGCCCGGAATTTTCGCGAAGCCCGGCGCCACGACCAACATCACCAGCGGCATTGCCAACATCATCGCAGTGCAGAATGCGACCAGCACCAGAGCCAGCATCGAATACGCGGCGTCGGCGAAGGCTTGAGCCTTCTCCGCGCCGTCGCGTTGATGCAGGCGCGCGAAGATCGGCACAAACCCGGCTGAGAACGCCCCTTCGGCAAACAAGCGGCGGAACAAATTCGGAAACTGAAACGCAACCAGGAACGCATCGGCGGCTGCGCCCGCGCCGAGGTAAGCGGCGGTCAGAATGTCACGGACGAACCCGGTGACCCGCGAGATCAGCGTGTAGGACCCGACAGTGGCGACGGCGCGGAGTAGCGACATGATCCCGGTTTATCGGAAATTTCTGCGGCCGTGAATCGACGATTTCGTGGCGACTATTCGGCAGCGGCCGGCTGCGCCTGCGGTCGCGGGCGGGCGGCGACGGTGACGTCGGCCGCGGCGACGCCAATGGCGCGGCCCAGGGCGTCGCGAACCTGGCGAAGCTTGGTCTCGTTTTCGACTTTCATGCCAAACACGTCTTTGACATAGAACACGTCGACCACCCGCTCGCCATAGGTCGAGATATGGGCCGAAAATATCTGCAGGCCGAGGTCGGTCAGGGTCTTGGTGACGTCGAATAGGAAGCCGGGCCGGTCGTGGCCGTTGATCTCGACAACGCTGCACACTTTCGAAGCGGTGTTATCGATGATGACGCGCGGCGGAGTCTCCATGGCCCTGGCGCGATTGGGCACCCGCAGCACCGAGGTACGCTCCAGCTCTTGATTGAGCCGGATGCGCCCCTCCATCGCCATGACGATGCGCGACTTGATTCGGTCCAGTCGCGGCGCCTGATCGATGATCGCGCCGTCATAGTCCTGGAAGGAAAACGTATCGAGCGCCATGCCGCTCCCGAGCGTCATGATCTTGGCGTCGACAATCGACACGCCCGACAGGGCGAGGGCGCCGGCGATCTTGGCGAACAGGCCGGGATGATCGGGCGTGTAAATGAGCATCGAAGTGACGGCGCGCTTGCTCTCGACCAGGAAATCGACGCCGATCCGCTCGTTTGCCTGCTCGATTCGTCTGACAAAACGGGCGTGCCGCTCCTGGGTCGCGAGGTCGTAGTTGAGCCAATAGGCCGGCGGCGCCGACGCCGCGAAGGATTCGCGCATGTCGGCGGGCCAGTCCGCCAATCGCGACAGCAGCGCCTCGCGTGCTGCGGCGACGCGGGCGTCGCGCCCCTGGGCGCTGAGCGCGCCCGACATGTGCTCGTTGGCGCGATAGAACAATTCGCGCAACAACGTGGCTTTCCAGTTGTTCCAGACATTGGGCCCGACCGCACGAATGTCGGCACAGGTCAGCACCAGCAGCATGCGGAGCCGCTCGGGCGACTGAACCTGATCGGCAAACCGGGCGATGGTCTGGGCGTCGTCGAGGTCGCGCTTGAAGGCGGTGTCACTCATCAACAGGTGATAGCGTACCAACCATGCGACAGACTCGGTTTCTTCCGGCGTCAGACCCAATCGCGGACACAGGGTCAACGCCAGATCAGCGCCGATGGTCGAGTGATCGCCGCCGCGTCCCTTGGCGATGTCGTGCATCATCACGGCGACATAAAGCGCGCGGCGCGACTGAACCTGCTGAATCACAGCGGTCGCGATCGGCAGCTCGTCCTTGAGCTTGCCATGCTCGATCCGATGAAGCAGTCCGATGGCGCGGATGGTGTGCTCGTCGGTCGTGTAGACATGGTACATGTCGTACTGCATCTGCGCCACGACGCGGGCGAAGTCGGGGATAAAGCGCCCCAGCACACCGCACTCGCTCATGGTGCGCAGCGTCGCTTCGGGACCTTCTTTCGCGGTCAGAATGTCGAGAAACAGCGCGTTGGCGTCGGCATCGTCGCGCAATCGCGCCACGCGCTTCGAGGCTTGGGCGATGGCACGCAGCGCCCTGGGCTGAAAATCGTAACCGCGTTTCTGGGCGTGGCGGAAAATTTTCAGCATGCGGATCGGCTCGCGCTCGAACGCGGCGTCGTCCTTCGTGCCGATGCGGCTGCCATCGATGATGAAACCGTCGAGTTTCTTGCGCCGCAGGGCCGACGGCAGCGCGAACAGCGGTTTCCGGCGGCCCTTCTCTTCCAGCATCGTGATAAAGACGCGGGTCAGATCGCCGATATCACGCGCGATCAGGAAGTAGCGGCGCATGAAGCGCTCGGTCGCGGTCGCCCCTGCGCGATCGGCGTAGCCCATCAGGCCCGCGATCTTGCGCTGCAGATCGAACGTCAGGCGGTTCTCCGGGCGGCCGGTGAGGTAGTGGATGTGGCAACGAACCGTGTTGAGGAATTCGTGCGCCTTGGCGAAACGCAACGCGGCGTCGTCATCGATCAGGCCGCGGTCGGCAAGCTGCCGTGGATCGTCGACGCCATAAAGATATTTGGCGATCCAGCCAAGAACATGGAGGTCGCGGAGCCCGCCCTTGTCGTCCTTGACGTTGGGTTCGAGGCGATAGCGCGAATCTCCCGTTTTGTCGTGACGGGCATCGCGTTCGGCGAGCTTGGCCTGAACGAATTGCGCGGCCGTGCCGTCGATCAGGTCCCTCTTGAAGCGGGTCTTGAATTCGCGGGCGAGGTCCTGATCGCCCCAAATCCATCGGGCATCGAGCAGCGCGGTGCGAATCGTCATGTCGGCGCGGGCGTAGTGCAGGTTCTCGTCGATCGAGCGAACCGCCTGGCCGACCTTGAGGCCCAGATCCCACAGCGCATAGAGGATGTGCTCGACCAGCTGTTCGCTGAATGGGGTTTCCTTGTAGGGCAGCAGGAACAACAGATCGACGTCGGACAAAGGCGCCAGCTCGCCGCGGCCGTAGCCGCCGATCGCCATTACCGAAATTCGTTCGCCGGTCGTCGGCACGCCGCGCCGGACAACGTGGCTGGTGGCGTCGTCGAATAAAATGCGGATCAACTGATCCATCAAATAAC
>VGEM01000057.1 GCA_016869315.1 Alphaproteobacteria bacterium
GAGGGCTTGCGCGTCATCAACAACCACGTGCTGTATGACCGGATCGAGCGGAAATAAGCCGCGATCCGTGGCATACTGACGCCATGTCCTCCCTGATCGATGCCCCCGACGTCGGTTCCAATCGCCCGCCCCTGAGCGTCAGCGAACTGTCGCACGCCTTGAAGCGCACGGTGGAAGACGCGTTCGGTTTCGTGCGGGTGCGCGGCGAGATCTCGCAGCCCAAAGTCGCGGCCTCGGGGCATTGCTATCTTCGCCTCAAAGACGAGAACGCCGTGCTCGACGGCATCATCTGGCGCGGCACCATGGGCAAGCTCGGTCTCAAGATCGAGGAAGGCATGGAGGTGATCGCCTCGGGCAAGGTCACCACCTATCCCGGCCGGTCGAGCTATCAAATCATCATTGAGTCGGTTGAACTGGCGGGCGTCGGTGCGCTGCTCAAGCTGCTGGAAGAACGCCGCAAGAAACTCGCGGCCGAAGGTCTGTTCGACGCGGCCCGCAAGAAACCGCTGCCCGATCTGCCCACGGTGATCGGTGTTGTGACGTCGCCAACCGGCGCCGTGATCCGCGACATCTTGCACCGCATTGCGGACCGTTTTCCGCGCCACGTCTTGCTGTGGCCGGTGAAGGTGCAGGGCGACGGCGCTGCGGACGAAGTGGCTGCCGCCATCGAAGGCTTCAATTCGCTCAAACCCGGCGGCGCCATTCCGCGTCCCGATGTGCTGATCGTCGCGCGTGGCGGCGGCAGTTTGGAGGATCTCTGGGCCTTCAACGAGGAAATCGTTGTGCGCGCCGCGGCGGCTTCGGCAATTCCGCTGATCTCCGCGGTTGGGCACGAAACCGACACGACGCTGATCGATCACGCCGCCGATCGCCGTGCGCCGACGCCCACCGCCGCCGCCGAGATGGCGGTGCCGGTGCGGCTCGATCTGATTGCCAACATCGGTCAGCGCGCAACGCGGCTGACCCAGGCCATCGCGCGGATGCTCGAAGAGCATCGCATTCATCTGCAGGGTCTGGTGCGTGGCATCCCGCGGCTCGATGTGATCGTCGCCGAGAAGGAGCAGGCGCTGGATGCGCTGTCCGAGCGGCTCGCGCTTGGCCCGCGGCAGCTGATCGCCGCTAAGGCGCAGGATTTGAAATTGCTCACGGCGCGGCTCAACCTCGATCGCTTCAAGCTGGACATCGCGCGGTCGGCAACCGATCTCGCCAGCTTTGCCTGGCGCATGGCGCAGGCCGCCACGCGTGCGCTTCGCGACGTCGGAACGCGCGTTGAAGGCGTCACCGCGCGGCTTGAGTCGGTCTCGCCGCAGCGTGTGCTCGAACGCGGTTACGCCATGGTGATGAAGGGCGAGCGCGTGCTCTCCACCGCGGCCGGCGCCGATGCCGGTGCGGCGCTCAAGGTGCAATTCGCTGACGGCGGCGTCGATGTTCGGGTCGAGGGCGCGGCGGCGCCCAAGCCGACTACGAAGAAGCGCGAACCGGGCGCGGGTTCGCAAGGCAGCCTGTTTTGATCGCGTCGATCGTCGCACTCCTGACGTCGGCTGCCGTCGCTGTGGACCTCTCGGGTCGCATCGAACAGGGCGGTCTCGCCATCGGCGTCGCGGCGCCCGGAAGTGCGGTGACACTCGACGGCAAGCCGGTTGTCGTTGGCGTCGACGGTGAGTTTGTCATCGGTTTCGATCGCGATGCGCCGACAGCGATGACGCTCGCCATCGCGCCCCCGGGAGGCGCTGCCGAAACTCAGATCCTCGACGTGACGCGTCGCACCTGGGCCATCGAAAGAGTTCAAGGCTTGCCACAGAGACTCGTCACGCCCGATCCGGAAACCGCGGCCAAGATCGCTGCCGACAACAAGCTGATGCAGGCGGCGCGCAAACGCACCGAAGCCGAGCCCTTCTACAAAGTCGGTTTCATCCGCCCGGCCGAGGGCCGGGTCTCCGGGGTGTTCGGCAGCCAGCGCATTCTCAACGGCGAACCGCGCGCGCCACACGTCGGGCTCGACATCGCGGGGCCGGTCGGCACGCCGGTGCGGGCCGCGGCTGATGGAATTGTCTCGCTCGCCAAGGCCGACATGATCCTGACCGGCCAGAGCGTGGTGATCGAGCACGGCGCCGGGCTCGATACGGTTTACATCCACATGAGTGCGATCAAAGTGAAGGACGGCGAACGGGTGTCGCAGGGCCAGGTGATCGGCGCCATCGGCCAGAGCGGCCGCGCCAACGGCCCGCACCTGCATTTCGGCGTGACGTGGTTCGAAACCCGGCTTGATCCTGAAACCGTGCTGGCCGTGCTGCCGGCCGGCCTCGCCTCACCCCAGAGCGCTCCGCAGTAGCGCGCCCACCGCGCCCTCGTCTTCAAGCACCAACGTCGTGGTGATTACGTCGACCTGCGGCCGCTGGTCGGTGGGCAGGCGCACGGCATCTTTCGCGGTGGTGACGGGCACAGCATCCAAGGCAAAGGCTTCGTCCAGGATCGGCTGAATGTCGGCGAGGTCGAAGCGGTGATGATCCTCGAACGGATGCCGCGCCACCACCCGCGCGCCGATCTCCTCCAGCATGCGAAAGAACTTGGCGGGCCGGCCGATGCCGGCGAAGGCGACCACTTTGCGGCCCGAGAGCGCGAGCGCTTCAGGGCTTGGTTCAAGGCGGGCGCGGAAGAGTTTCAAGTGCGCCGGCGTGCGGCTGGCGAGATTGGTCGCATCGTCGCCGACGAAAATAAGCGCCTGCGCGCGGCGCGCGGCATCGTCGGGCTTCTCGCGCAAGGGGCCGGCGGGGAAGACATGCTCGTTGCCAAACGGATCGGCGCCGTCGGCGATCAGGATGGCGAGGTCCTTGTGCAAGCCGGGGTGCTGATGTCCGTCGTCAAGCACCGCGACGTCGGCGCCCTCCCGCGCCGCCAGTGTGCAGCCGGCGATGCGCCGCGCGGCGACGTAGGTCGGGCCAAGCGCCGCATGCAGCAGCGCCTCATCGCCGACATCGGCCGATGTGTGACGCGCCGGATCGACCCGCGTCGCGACACTGAAACTGCCGCCGTACCCGCGGAGGACGACGGCTGGCTTTCGCCCCGCATCGCGCAGCAGACCAACGATCGCCATCGCCGCCGGTGTCTTGCCGGCGCCTCCGACAGTGAAGCCGCCGATGGAAATGACCGGGATCGGCGCGCGTGGTTGGTTCGCGCGCGCCGCGCGCGCGGTGGTGATGGCGCCGACCATGCGGCCGATCGGATCAAGCGCGCGGGCGAGGATGCTGTCGTCTTCGTACCAGAAATCAGGCGGCTGCATCGGCCACCATGCACACGCGGTCGAGTTCGGCTTTGAGGCGCGCGCGCGTGCCCGCCACCTCGGCATCGCTTGCGTCCTTGGCAATGCGGATTGGCGCGCCCCACACCATGGTGCCGTGACCGAACGGCAAACCGATGATCAGTTTGTCCCAGGTCTTGAGCCGCACATTCCGGGTCACGCCCACGGCCGCGGGAACGATGGCGGCGCCGGTCAGCCGCGCCAGCGCCAGCACGCCGTCACCCACCTCGTGGCGCGGACCTTTCGGTCCGTCGGGAGTCAAGCCGACGCTCTCGCCGGCGCTCATTTTCTTGATCAGGCCGCGCAGCGCCATGCCGCCGCCCCGCGTGGTCGAGCCCGCCACCGTCGAGATGCCAAAGGCCGACACGGCGCCGGCGATCAACTGACCATCCGGGTGCGACGAGATCAGCATGTGAAACGGCGCAGTCGATGGCCAGCAATAGGGCATCAGCGCCAACCGCTCGTGCCAGAACGCGACGATGATAGGCTCACGCCCCGCCCAGGCCGCCTCGGCGGCGCTGCCATTAATCGTCGTCCAGGTGGTCGTTGCCTTGACCAGGCGGATGTGGGCGGTGGTGAGCGCGGTGATGCCGCGCCGCACGCCGGGGCGGCGGCTCCAGTGCTTGAGATGGTTGGCGATGGTGCGGGCCACGACGTCTCCTGAAGGCGCACTCTATTCGATTGTTCCGAGCCGGCAACCGCCGCGCGGATGGTGGAGCGAATCGCCAGAAATAAATAAGCCTCTCACCGGCGGTTTGATGTTTGATGGCTGCGCATGTCCGACACGCTGCTCTATGGAACAGTCCTGATCGCCGCCGTGGCGCACGCCGCCTGGAACGCGATCCTCAAGGACGCCGGGGATCGGTTCCTGTCGATGGCGGCGATCCGGTTCGCGATTCTGGTGGTGTCGCTCGCGATCATGCCGTTTGTGGCATTGCCCGGCCCCGAGACTTTCGCGTGGATGGCGGGCGCGGTCATATTTCACGCCGCCTATTGGTACCTGTTGATCGAGTCCTATCGTGTCGGCGATATGAGCCTGGTGTACCCTTTGGCGCGCGGCGGCGCGCCGCTGTTGCTCGCCGCGATCAGCTTTGTCTTTGCCGGCGAGCGGCTCACCACTGCACAGCTTGGGGGAACACTTCTGGTCGGCCTCGGAATTGCGACTCTGGTTTTCGGAGCCGGTGGGTCGCGGCAAGCCAAAATGTTTGCAGGCGCGACGGCGGTCGCCATCGGTTGTTTTACGTTCTTCGATGGCATGGGTGCGCGATCAGCCATCTCCATTTTGAGCTTTCTCGTCTGGGTCGATGTGATCGGGAGCGTCGGCTACCTCGCTCTTGTCCCGTTCCGACGCTCGCGGCAGGAGATCGGCGCCTTCGTCCGCGTCGGCGCTCTCAAAGGGTGTTTCGCCGGACTGATCGCCTTCGCCGGATACCTTGCCTACCTCAACGCGGTGATGGTTCTACCGATGGCCCCGGTCGCGGCCGTGCGCGAAAGCAGTACGATGTTCGGCGCACTGGCCGGCGTAATCCTGTTCCGTGAGGCATTCGGCCTGCGACGGGTCGCGGCGGCAGCATTGGTAACGGCGGGCGTGGTCGTCATCGGGCTGATGGGTGGTCGAGGTTGATTGGAGTGGGGGTGAGGGGCGATAGTGACTGATCAACATGCCGCCCCCTGATCGCCGCCGCATTCTCGTCGTTTCCAACCCTGCCGCCGGGCCGTGGCGCCGGCGCCGGCTCGCGGCCGTGCTGGAGGCGTTGCATCCGCTCGCGACCGTGACGCTGGCCGAGACCCGCGCCGCCGGCCACGCCACCGAGATCGCCCGCGAAGCCGATCCCGCAAAGTTCGACGTGATCGCCGCCGCCGGCGGCGACGGCACGGTGAACGAGATCATCAACGGCCTTGTCGGCAAGAGCATTGCCGTCGGCGTGATTCCGCTCGGCACCGCCAACGTGCTGTCGATCGAGATCGGGCTCGGCACCAATCCCGCGCGCGTGGCACGGGCATTGGCCGACGGACCCATCCGCCCCGTTCGTGTCGGCCGCGTCAACGGCCGGCGCTTCATCATGATGGCCGGCCCCGGTTACGACGCCGACGTGGTGGCGTCAGTCTCGTCGAACCTCAAGCGTCGCCTCGGCCCACTCGCCTATGTGGTCAAAGCCTTTGGCCGCGCCTTCGACCGCACGGCGCCGGCTCTCGACATCGAGATCGACGGCACCAAGTACCGCGCCGCGTCGGTCGTCGTCTCGAACGGCCGCTTCTACGGCGGACCGTTCGTGGCAGCGCCAAAAGCGGGGCTCGACCGCGAGGAATTCCAGATCGTACTCATGAAAACGCCGGGGCCGATGGCGGTCGCAAAATACGGCCTCGCGCTGGTGGCGGGCCAGTTACCTGGCCTCCGCGATGTCGAGGTGATCGCCGGCAAACGCGTCGTTATCAAAGGCCGCGATGGCCAGGCGGTGCAGGCCGACGGCGACATCGTCGCGCACTTGCCGGCGGAGATCACGGTTGATCCGGAACCAGTGAGCCTCGTGTGGCCGGGGTGAAATTGTCGGAGATCAATTGGTGCCTGACCCCGATTCTTCCAAGCGTTTCGGCAGTTCGCCGCCGCCTGATGGCACCGTTGAATAGGCGCTCGACTGACGCCGACGCCAAGAGCCCGAATCTGATCGCAGTTCTGACATCAGGTTCGTTGACTCGCCGGTGCGTGGTATGTACACACAATCCATAAGTTTGGTTGAGCGATGACCCCTACAGAAGTGCTGAAGATCGCGCGAAGAGCCGGGTTCGAAGTGGTTCGGCAGCGCGGCAGCCACATCGTGCTTCAACACCCCGATGGACGCATGGCTGTCGTCGCTATGCATAAGGGTCGCGACATCCCGATCGGCACGTTAAAGCAGATCGAGAAAAGTCTCGGACTGAAGTTGAGTTAGGCGCGGAGGCGTGACGTGGAGCGGCATTTTTATCCGGCTTTGGTTCATAAGGGGAAAGATGGCACCTACGGCATTTCATTCATCGACCTGCCTGTCACCTCTCTGGGCGATAGCTGGCAAGATTGCCTGGTCAACGGCATCGAAGCCGCGGCGCTATACGTCGATATGGTGGCCGAGAATGGTGGCGACATACCGGCGCCGACGCCGTGGGACGGCATCGACGCGAAGATCGGCGCCAAAGACCGGGTTGGGCTGCTGAGTGCCGTGCCGATGCCGATCGATTTGCCGAGCCGCTCAAAGCGGATTAGCGTCAGCATCGATCAAGGTCTATTGTTGCGAATCGATCGCTTGGTTGGCGAAGGCGGGCGTAGTCAATTCCTGGCCAATGCCGCACGTCAGCAAATCGCGTCACAGACCTCAGCGCCACGAATCACCCGGCGCAGAGCGCGCAGTTAGAGAGGTCCGGCGCACTCGCCTACTTCCTTGCCCTACTTCCCCGCCCTACTTCCCCGCAAGCGTCATCCCATCGATCCTCACCGTCGGCGCATCGACGCCGTAGCGGAATTCGAGATCGTTCGCGGGGGTCAGGCGGCGGAACATCGTTTTCATATTTCCGGCGATGGTAACTTCGTTGACCGGATAAGTGAGTTCGCCCTTCTCGATCCAGAAGCCGACGGCGCCGCGGCTGTAGTCGCCGGTGATGGTGTTGACGCCCTGGCCGACGAGGTCAGTGATGTAAAGCCCCT
This sequence comes from Alphaproteobacteria bacterium, assembly GCA_016869315.1. Lineage (GTDB taxonomy): Bacteria > Pseudomonadota > Alphaproteobacteria > Rhodospirillales > Rhodospirillaceae > VGEM01. The sequence goes on from VGEM01000057.1 coordinate 6,975, forward strand.
TGGCGATGTCGCTCATCAGCGCCTTCGGCGTCACCATGCCGGCCGCCATGTAGATATTGGTGGCGGCTGGCGAGGGTGGGCCACCGGCGCCACGGGCGGCGTGGCCGGTTGGTTCCAGCTTCAGTTGCCGCGCCGTGCGGAGATCGAGAATCCAGCTGGTGAGCATGCCGTTGTCGTAGAGATTGCGCCTGCGGTTGGGCAGGCCCTCGGCGTCGCACGGCTTCGAGCGCGAGCCGCGGTTGCGATGCGGGTCCTCGATGATGTCGACGTGCGGGCCAAACACTTCGGTGTTCATGGCGTCCTTGAGAAACGTCGTGCCGCGCGCGACCGACGACCCGTTGATGGCGCCGACCGCGGTGCTGACGATACCGCGCGCAACGCGCGGATCGAAGATCACCGGCACCTGAGCGCTTTTCACTTTGCGCGCGCCGAGTTTTTTCACCGCGCGCTCGGCGGCCCCGCGACCGATCTCTTCGGCGGGCCGAAGGTCCGACACGTAAACCGCCGAGGTGTAATCGTAATCGGTCTCCATGCCTTTCTTGGCGTCGCCGGCGATCACCGAACAACTGAGGCTCGACCCCGAGCTTTGATAGCTGCGCTGAAAGCCGATCGAATTGGCCATGGCGACTTGCGACGTGCCCCATGACGCCGAGGCGCCTTCGGAGTTGGTCACGCCCTTGACGGCGCGGGCCACTTCCTCGGCGGCGCGGGCGCGCTCGATCAGTTGTTCGGCGGTGAGTTCCGTCGGGTCGCAGATGTCGAGGGTCGGGAGCCAGGTCGCGAGCTGCGATTTATCGGCGAGGCCGATGAAGGGGTCTTCCGGCACAGTGCGGGCCATGGAAATGGCGCGCTCGACCAATTCTTTGAGAGCTACGGCCGAGCGGTCCGACGACGACACGATGGCCTGGCGCTTGCCGATCAGAACGCGGAGGCCAATATCGCCGCCCTCCGAGCGTTCCAGGTGTTCGAGTTTGCCCATGCGCCATGTGACCGAGATCGAGGTGCCGTCGGCGACAATGGCGTCGGCGGCGTCGGCGCCGGCGCGTTTGGCCTTGGCGATCAGGTCGGTCAGGGTGTCGAGCAGTTGCGGATTGGACATGGATGCGGCGCCCGGTTCAATGAAATTGAATTGAAGTACACTGAAGTGAAGTTCACTCAAGGGTCATACAGTCTTGGCCCGCGGCGATGCAAGGATCGGGTGCAAGGACGGAGAGATGGGTCATCTTCGCGACGTCTTGAAGCGAAGCCCTCTATGTCGATTGCTGGGCGTCGAATTGCCGATCGTTCAGGCCGGCATGGGCGGCGTCGCCCTCGGCAAACTGGCGGCGGCGGTGTCGAACGCGGGCGGCCTCGGCACGATCGGCGCGGGCATCATGCCGGCCGATGAGCTGGCGCGCGAAATCGCCGTGGCTCAGGCCGCGACCGCGAAGCCCGTCGGCGTCAACCTGCTGTTTCCCAAGGCCGCGGGCGACGATCCGACCTCGATCAAATTTCGGGCGCTATTCGAAGATCAGCTCGCCGTGGTGATGGCGTCCGGCCTCAAGATTCTTGTGTCGGGCCTGGGCGATCCCTCCGAGGTGATTCCCGAGGCGCACAGGCGAGGCATGGTGGTGTTGTCGGTGGTCGGCAATGTGCGCCAGGCATCGACGCTCTCGGCGGCGGGCGTCGATGCCATCATCGCCCAGGGCCTTGATGGCGGTGGACATGTAGGACGCGTCGGCACCGCGGTGCTGGTGCCCGCCGTGACGCGCGCGGTGTCCGTGCCCGTGCTGGCGGCGGGCGGCATCGCCGACGGTCGCGGCATTGTCGCGGCGCTCGCTTGGGGTGCGTCCGGCATTTGGATCGGCACGCGGTTTCTGGCCTCAACCGAAGCGGCCGTGGCCGACAGCTACAAAGCGGCGATTGTCGCGGCTGACGATGAGGGCACGGTGGTGACGCGCGCCAACACCGGCAAGACCTCGCGGCTGATCAAGAACGCATTCACCGATCGCTGGGCGCTGGCCGAGGCGGCGATCAAATCTTATCCGCAGCAGATGGAAGAGGTGGGTTTCGACGCCACCGACCGCGGCATCAAGGGAATCGATCCCGCCACGTCGGCGATGCCGGCCGGGCAGAGTGTTGCGCTGATCGGTGACGTGAAACCCGCGGCGCAGATCGTCGAGGATTTGATTGAAGAGGCGGAGCGGGCGTTTGCGGCGACGTTTCGCTGAGCCGAACCCTCACCCTCCCGCCTTCGCTTTGCTCAGGCGGTACCCTCCCGCGCCCCTATCGGGGAGCGGGTTGGGGTGAGGGGTGGGGTTCACTTCCAAATCTTCTTCCCCGATCCGGGTAATCCGTAGCTGGCCCACTTTTCCGTTACCAATTTCACCACCTCGTCCGACATCGTGATCTCGCGGCCCCAGGGGCGGTTGGTTTCGGGCGGGATTTTCGTCGTGGCGTCGAGGCCGATCTTGCCGCCGAGGCCGGCGACGGGACTGGCGAAGTCCAGGTAATCGATCGGTGTGTTCTCGATGACCGTGATGTCGCGCGCCGGATCCATCCGGGTCGAGATTGCCCACATCACGTCTTTCCAATCGCGCGCGTCGATATCGGCGTCCACCACGATGACAAACTTGGTGTAAACAAACTGCCGCAAGAAGCTCCACACGCCCATCATCACCCGCTTGGCGTGACCGGCGTAGGACTTCTTCATACTGACGACGGCGATGCGATAGCTGCATCCTTCCGGCGGCAGCCAGAAATCGACGATCTCCGGGAACTGTTGCTGAAGCAACGGAATGAAGACCTCGTTCAAGGCCTCGCCCAGGATGCTGGGCTCATCGGGCGGTCGGCCGGTATATGTCGAGAGATAGATCGGGTTGCGGCGCATGGTGATGGCCGAGACCTTGAACACCGGAAACTGCTCGACCGAATTGTAGTAGCCGGTGTGATCGCCGTAGGGCCCTTCGTCGCCGAACTGATCGAGCATGACGTGGCCTTCGATGACGATCTCTGCCTCGGCCGGCACCTTGAGCGGCACCGTTTTGCAATCGGCGAGTTCTACTTTGGCGCCGCGAAGCAATCCCGCGAACTGATATTCCGACAACGTATCGGGCACCGGCGTCACCGCCGCGAGAACGGTGCCCGGGTCGGCGCCGATGACTGCCGCTGCCGGCAGCGGCTCGCGCCTGGTGTATTTCCAGCGATCGAAGTGCCCCGCGCCGCCGCGGTGCTTGAGCCATCGCATGAGCGTCGTGTCGCGCCCCGTCACCTGCATGCGATAGATGCCGAGGTTGACCACGTCGCGTTTGTCGCCGCCGGGCCCTTCGGTCACAACCAATGGCCAGGTGATCAGCGGCGCCGGCTCGCCGGGCCAGCAGGTCTGGATCGGCAGCTTGCCGAGATCGATATCAGCGCCGGTAAGGACGATCTCCTGGCATGGCGGGTTCGAAACGGTCTTTGGCTTCATCGCCATGACGGTCTTCAACAGCGGCAGCATCTCGATCGCTTCACGCCAGCCGCCGGGCGGCTCGGGCTGTTTGAGAAACGCCAGCGTTTCGCCGACCTCCCGCAGCTTGTCGGGGGTGCGGTCCATGCCAAGGGCGACGCGCTCGACGGTCCCGAACAGATTGACCAGCACCGGGATCGGGCTCTTGGACCCATCGGCGCGAACCGGGTTTTCGAACAGGATGGCCGGGCCGCCCTCGGCCAGCACCCGAGTCTGAATTTCGGTCATCTCGAGATCGGTCGACACCGGCGCAGAAACCCGGACGAGTTTCCGCTCGCTGTCCAGCCGAGCCATGAAGTCGCGCAGCGAACGATAGGGCATGGGGCCGGCTCGGGCTCAAAAAATGCTGAGATTTCTGCCACTTAAGTGCTTGCGCCAAGGCCCGTCAAGCTCGCCACAGGAATGCCGACAACTGTCGTGCTCAGGCCTGCTTAGTGCCTTGCGGCGGATGATTTCGGGTCCTAATATAGTGCCCGAATCCAGGAAGAAGTTTTACTATAACTTGTTGTAAAAATTACAAAAATCGCGTCAGAAACTGACGAGCGATGGGCTTCGAGGCGAGTTGAGGTGGGCAGCTAGGGCATCCCGCGCCGGGGGACGAGGGGTGCTCAGCCAAAGATCAGTAGTGAGGGTGTAATGGCAGACGGTGGCGCCAAAGTCGACGCATCTCCCGATGGTTCGGGCAGCGGTCTTGAACGGCTGATCGATATTGGTCTCGCGCTTTCGGCCGAGCGGAATCACGCCCGGTTGACGGAGCGAATCCTGCTCGAAGCGGTCGATATCACCAAAGCCGATGGCGGCACGCTCTATCTGTGTCAGGGCGAGGGGGTCGATCAGACCCTCAAGTTCGTGATTCTTCGAAACGGCACCCTCAAGACCGCCATGGGCGGCACCACCGGCATCGAGATCAAGTTTCCGCCGCTTCGACTCTACAATGCCGAGACCAAGCAACCCAACCACAACAACGTCGCGACTCACGTCGCGCTGACCGGCAAGGCGATCAACATCGAGGACGCCTACACCGCCGAGGGTTTCGACTTTTCGGGCACCAAGAAATTCGACCAGGGTACCGGCTATCGCTCGAAGTCGTTCATGACGATCCCGCTTAAGAACTACACCGACCAGGTGATCGGCGTTCTGCAGCTGATCAATGCGACCGACCCCGACGGCACGGTGATTCCGTTTTCGAAGAACATGCAACGCATGGTCGAGGCGCTGGCCAGCCAGGCCGCCGTCGCCATCGACAACCAGCAGCTGATCGAAGCGCAAAAAGCCCTGATGGACAGTCTGATCGCGGTGATGGCCGGCGCGATCGACGCCAAGTCGCCCTACACCGGCGGTCACTGTCAGCGCGTGCCCGAGTTGACCAAGATGTTGGCCAGGAAGGCGCACGATGCGACCGAGGGTCCGTTCAAGGACTTCAAGCTTGACGAAGGCGACTGGTACGAATTGCACGTTGCGGCGTGGTTGCACGACATCGGCAAGGTGACGACCCCCGAGTACGTCGTCGATAAGGCAACCAAATTGCAGACGATCTACGACCGTATCCACGAAGTGCGCATGCGTTTTGAAGTTCTGCGCCGCGACGCCGAAATCAAGATGCTGAAGGCGATCGCCAAGGGAAAAAGCGCGCGGGTCGAGCGCAAGAAGTTCAAGGATCGCTGTGCCGAGCTTGACGAGCAGTGGAAGTTCATCGCCGACACGAATCTCGGCGGCGAGTTCATGCCCAAAGAAAAGCAGGACAAGGTAAAGGAGATCGGCGCCCAGGAGTGGTACCGCTATTTCGACCGCAAGCTCGGCCTGTCATGGACCGAAGGCAAGCTGCTCGACAAGGCGCCGCCGCCGGCCGAAGGCGTCGAAAAGCTTCTGGCCGACCTGCCCGAGCATGGCGCGGCCGAGTATCATCTGGGCGAACTGCTGAACCTGAGCATCGGCCGCGGCACGCTCAACGACGACGAACGCAAGAAGATCAACGATCACATCGTGCTCACCATTCAGATGTTGAAGGACCTGCCGTTCCCGAAGCATCTGCGGCGCGTGCCCGAATACGCCGGCGGCCATCACGAAAAGATGGACGGCACCGGTTATCCCAACAAGCTCCGCGGCGATCAGATGTCGCTGCCGGCCAAGATCATGGCGATCGCCGATATCTTCGAGGCGCTCACCGCCGCCGACCGGCCCTACAAGAAAGCGAAGACGCTGTCCGAGAGCGTCAAAATTTTGTCCTTCATGAAGAAGGACAAGCACGTCGACGCCGACTTGTTCGAGTTGTTCCTGACGTCCGGCGCCTACAAGGATTACGCCGACGAATTCCTGCGGCCAGAGCAGATCGATACTGTCGATATCTCGAAGTACTTGACGCCCCCGGCGCCACCGCCGACGCCCGCCAATACGCCAACACCGCCGCCACAGCAGCAAGCGGCGGAGTAACGTTTACGCCGTGTTGCGCGCCCGCCAGTCGCGGGCCAGCAACCCCATGTAAACGCGCCCGACCCGGGTGCCATCGGGCATCAAGCGCGCTTCGGGCGCCAATCCTTCGCGGACAAAACCGAGTTTGGCGTAGGTCGCGATTGCCCGGGAATTGTTCTCGAGGGCGACCAGCTCGACGCGGTGCGACTTGAGTTCGTCGAAACAGATCCGAAGCGTCTGTTCGACCATTGTCCGCCCAATGCCGCGACCGTGCGCCGTCGGCGCCACCATGATCCGCTGCAAGTGCGCGAGGCCGTGGATGCGGTCGACGTCGCCGATTTCGATGTGGCCGACCGGCTGGTTATTCTCATCGCGTGCGACGTACATCCGAAGCGCATCGGGATTGGCGTCGGCGCGCGTCCGCTCGCGTTCGATTTGCGCCTCCGTCAGCGGCCACGCGTAACGCGGGCCTGCCCACAACATCAGCGCGGTCGCATCCGGTATCCAGCCGACAAGGCGCGGAATATCGCCGGGCGCGAAGGGAATGAGACGGATCACGCAGTCACATCCGGCTGATGAGGATTGCAAGCAAGACGAGGCCGCCCAGGTCGCGATTCGATCTGAAGTGCTTCAGGCACCGCGCCGGATCGTCGATGTCGAGTTTGGTGACCTGCCAGGCAAGGTGCGCGGCCGCGAGGCCCATCGCGGCAAAGAAACCGAAGTTCCAATGCTCCATCGGCACGGCGACGACGACGAGGAGCGCCGCGAGCGCGTAGCAGAATCCAATGAACGGCTTGCTGCGTTGGCCCAACGCAAGCGCCGAAGACTTCACGCCGATCAAGGCGTCGTCTTCTTTGTCCTGGTGGGCATAGATCGTGTCGTACCCAAGCGTCCACAAAATGCCGGCGAGATAGAGGATCAGAGCGGGCGTCGCGATCACGCCGCTCACGGCGGAAAATCCCATCAAAGCGCCCCAGTTGAAGGTGAGGCCAAGCCAGGCCTGCGGCCAGTAGGTGATCCGCTTCATGAACGGATAGGTGGCGACCAGCGCCAGCGAGCCGATGCCGAGCCAGACGGTGAGCCCGTTGAACTGCAGCAGAATGATGAAGGACGCCAGAGCTTGCGCCGCCAGAAAGACCCACGCCTGGAACGGCGTGACTTGGCCGCTCGGGAGCGGGCGATTGGCGGTGCGCGCCACCGCGGCATCGTAATTGCGATCGACGATGTCGTTGTAGGTGCAGCCGGCGCCACGCATCAGTACCGCACCGAGGCCGAACAGCGCATACATCCACCATGACCCGAACCCGGCGCCCGCGAGCGTCAAGGACCACCAGCACGGCCACAGCAGCAGCCAGGTGCCGATCGGCCGATCGAGCCGCATCAGGCGCGCATAGGGCCGGGCCTGGGCGGGCAGACGGCGGTCGATCCAGCTGTCAGCAGGAATGTCGCTGGCGGTTGATGCGGTCATCGCGGGGGGTTTTCACGAAGAAGATGTTTTCACGAGGGAGATGTTTTCACATAAGGGCGAGTAAACTAGTGTTGGGCCTCTGTGGCCGCAACGTGCGAATTGAACCATCCGATGACCGTGTCGCCGCCGCGCTACCGCCTGTTCGTCGAAGACGATCTGTCTGCCGGCGCGTCGATTTCGCTCGGGGGCCCGCGCGCGCACTACCTGCTTCACGTGTTGCGATTGCGCGTCGGCGAGTCGATCGCGTTGTTCAATGGGCGCGATGGCGAGTGGCGGGCGGACATCGTCGACGCCCGCAAGGCCAATTGCCGTGTGACGATTGCGGGCCAGTCGCGGTCCCAGGCGATGGGACCCGATCTGTGGCTGATGTTTGCGCCACTCAAGAAAGCCAAGACCGATCTCATTGTCGAGAAGGCGACCGAACTTGGCGTATCGGAGCTGCGTCCGGTGATGACCGAGCGTACCAATACCGAGCGCGTCAACGTTGCGCGCTTGTCGTCAATTGCAATCGAGGCGGCCGAGCAGTGTGGCCGTTTGACGGTGCCGACGGTCTCGAAAGCCGAGAGTCTGACCGACGCCATTGGCGTTTGGTCCTCGGCACGACGATTGTTCATGCTCGACGAATCGGGAGCCGGCCAACCCATCTCGACCGCCATGACATCGCACATTCATGTTCCTGCCGCGCTCTTGATCGGGCCCGAAGGCGGGTTCGCGCCATCCGAGGCCGAGGCGTTGCGCGCGCGTCCGTTTGTCACGGCCGTCAGCCTGGGCAGGCGCATTCTGCGGGCAGAGACCGCGGCAATTGCCGCGCTCGCCTGCTGGCAGGCGTTGGCTGGCGACTGGCGCTGAATTTTGCACTAGCGAAGTGCCGCCCGACCCCCTAACTAAGGTCTCGTTCCGGAAAGCCATCGGGCTCGCCGGGCCAGTTCCAAGTTGTTGAAATGACATCATTTCGCTCCGACAAGTCCGAGCCCATCACCGCCAAGGCGCAGCTGATCGGCGTTCTCGCCGGCGGGTCCAAGCCCAAGGAACAATGGCGCATGGGAACCGAGCACGAGAAATTTCCTTATCGGCGGTCGGATTTCACGGCCGTGCGCTACGACGGCCCCGATGGCATTCGAGCGTTTCTCACCGGCTTGATGCGCTTCGGCTGGGAGGGCGTTTACGAAGGCGAAAACCTCATCGCCCTGAGCCAAAAGGGCAAAGGCAGCATTTCGTTGGAGCCCGGCGGGCAGGTGGAACTATCGGGCGCGCCGCTCGACAACGTCCACCAGACCTGCGGCGAGCTCAGCGAACATCTGGCCCAGGTGAAGACCGTCGGCAACGAACTCGGCATCGGCATGCTGGGCCTCGGTTTCACGCCCAACTGGCGGCGCGAGGACATCCAGTGGATGCCGAAAGGCCGCTACAAGATCATGCGCGAGTACATGCCCAAGGTCGGAACCATGGGCATCGACATGATGACGCGCACCTGCACGGTGCAGGTCAATCTCGATTACAGCTCCGAAGCCGACATGGTGAAGAAGTTGCGGGTGTCGCTGGCGTTGCAACCGATTGCGACGGCGCTATGGGCGAACTCGCCCTTCACCGAAGGCAAGCCGAACGGCAAGCTCAGCCTGCGCGGCACGATCTGGCAGAACACCGACCCGGCGCGTTGCGGAATGATTCCGTTTGCGTTCGACGACGGCATGGGGTTCGAGCGCTACGTCGATTACCTGCTCGATGTGCCGATGTACTTTGTGTACCGAAACGGATTTATCGACGCCTCGGGCCAGTCGTTCCGCGACTTCATGGCGGGCAAGCTTCCCGCCTATCCAGGCCAGATCCCGACCATCGCCGACTTCGAAGACCATATGTCCACGGCGTTTCCCGAAGTGCGGGTCAAGAGCTACATAGAGTTGCGCGGTGCAGATTCCGGGCCATGGGCACGGCTGTGCGCGCTGCCGGCGTTCTGGATCGGCATTCTTTACG
>VGEM01000058.1 GCA_016869315.1 Alphaproteobacteria bacterium
TGGTGTTGTGGGCGTTGGCCGGCTGCCACGGCCGCCTGTATTGCCGCAATGCGCTCGGCGATCTGGGCGTCGGTCAGGCCGCGGGCCTGCAAACGCGCCGTGATTTCCGCGACCGTCGGTGGTGTCGCATTGGCGGGGCGGCCGCCAGCAACCTGCGCCGACGCGGTATCGACGAACGCCATGCTGGTCACCAGCGCGAGCACTGTCGCGGTGAGCTTGGTTTTCATGTGAAGTCTCCTGAATCAGTCCGGGGTTGGGGGCCCGTCGCGGCGCTGGACTGAGGTTTGAACTGCGCTACGCTGGATTGCGTGTGTATATTGCACACTTAATGAAGGCACCATAAGTGTGTATATTACACACTTCAAGAAGAATCTTGTGGGTTTTTTGCCCCTATCGCCGGAAAGACCTAGAGTGATCATTGGAATGGCTGAGACAGCACCAAAGATGAACGCGGGCGGACCGCCGCCGCTGCTGCTGGCGGCGATCGAGAAGCTGCTGACCCCCTTGGTCAGGGCGCTGATCGCCTTTGGTGTGACGTTTCCGCTGTTCATTCGCTTGCTGAAGCGAGTCTACGTACGCGTGGCGGCAGCAGAATTTCGCATCGCCGAGCGTGAGCCGACGACGAGCCGCATCTCAGTGTTGACCGGCTTGCAGCGTCGCGACATTGGCGCCGTGACCGAGCAAATCGAAAAGAATATCGGTCCACCTGCAAACATCTCGATCGGGGCGCGGCTGATCGGCATCTGGACTGGCGTCAAACGTTTCACGGACTCGGATGGCCGGCCGGCGCCGCTCCCGCGGTTCGAGGCGAAGAGCGGCCCGACTTTCGAAGACCTGGTCAGAACCGTCAGCAGTGACGTTCGGCCGCGCGCGATTCTCGATGAATGGTTGAGACTGGGCGTCGTCGAGCTCGACAATGCCGACTGCGTCGTCCTGCGCGCCGATGCCTTCGTGCCGCGTCGAGGATTCGATGAGCTGGCTTATTACTATGGCCGCAACCTGCGCGACCACATCGCCGCCAGCACGCATAATCTTCTCGGGGAAGGCGCGCCGTTTCTGGAACGCGCCGTCTATTACGATCGACTGACGCCGGAGTCCGTCGAGGCGCTGGCCAAGCTCTCGCGCGAGCTCGGCGTCGAGACACTCATCAAGATCAATCGCGAGGCCCTCAAGCGCGCCGATGGGGACGAAAAGAATCCGCGCGCCACGCAGCGCATGAGCGTCGGGCTTTATTTCTTTGGCGGCGATGATCCGGCCGCGGCAGACGATCATGCCAAGAAAAAATAAACGCACGGCCTTGGCATGGTTGTTGCTGGTCGCCGGCTGTTCAATCGAGCCAGGACCGAGACCGACGCAGCCCGATCCCACGCTCGTCTGCGCTCCGGCGCCAATACAGATCACCGCCGAAAAATCGGACAAGGCGAAACCGGCCCCGGACCGCGGCATGGGCGGAACCGGCATTTACGCCGAAAAAGCCACGCCAAATCCGGGCGAGCGCGGCAGTGGGGGCACCGGCATCGTTGCACGCGTCGACGATCGCGGCCTGGGCGGCACCGGCATCATCGGCACCGTAACCGGCTTTGGCAGCATCTGCGTCAACGGCTTCCGTGTTGCCTATGATGACACAACCCCTCTGACGATCGATGGAATGGACGGGGCCGTGTCCCAATTGGCGCGCGGGCAAACCGTGATGGTCGACGCCGATGCGGCGATGACGGCGCGCCGCATCGCCGTTCAATCCGCGCTGGTCGGACCGGTCACCGTGGCCGGACAAGGCGGGCTGGCGGTGATGGGTCAGGCGATCCCGCTCGATCCGGCGAACTCGGCAGACGAACAGTCATTGGCTCCTGGCGATTTGGTTGCTGTCAGCGGACTACAGCGCAGCGACGGTAGCCTGGTTGTAACCCGCGTGGCGCGCGCGGCTTCGGATCGTGCATTGGTTCGGGGCTATGTCACGGCCGTCGATCAGGACACAGTCACGATCGGTCAGGTCAAAGTAACGCCCACCAATGCTAGCGATGATCTGGTCATGGGTGCCTGGGCCGTGGCGCGAGGGCAATGGGACGGCGCGGTGTTGCGTACCGATCAACTTTCGGTCGGTCCCGAAGTCCCGGACGGCGCGCAGCTCTCGATCGAAGGTTTCGTCGAGGCAAAGCCCGATGGCCGCTACGTGCTACGTGGTGTGTCGATTGGCCCCAATGCCGGCGTCGGGCTCGATCGGCCCACCATCGCGCGATTGTCGGGGGCGACGCGCGTGCAGATGCTGGGCACGTTCGATCGTGGCCAATCGCTGGCGCCGTCAACCGTCGTGGTTCCTGAAACGTTCAATCCGCTCGGAGTCGTGCGTCCGGTGCCCGGTGGTTTGCAAGACCTGCGAGGTTCATACGGCCGCCCGCTCGATCCATCGTTGCGACCAAACTGGTTGCCGCCCCGTCCAGCCGGCGCGCAGCGGCCGACCACAATTCCGCCAGTCGAACGGCCGCCAACGCCCGTCCGGCCTCCCGAAGCGCCGCCGCGTCCCGGCGCTCCGACCCGTCCGGTTCGGCCTGGTGGCGGCTAAGCCGCGGCGAGGGTCTGCGTCTTGGGCTTGGCGCGGCCCAGGCGGTCGCAAGCACGGCGCCGGCACCGGCCATCACGGCAAGAATTTGTATCCAACGGCCGATGAACGGGATCGCGCCGATCATTGCCAGCACGAGAAATCCCATCAACGTCCAGCCCACCAGGCGCGGCACGCGAGTCTCGTCGCCAGGCTGTTGCGCGATGGTGCGGACATAGAGCCCACCCCAAAGGCACAGCGCAATCAGGCCAAGGCCAATCCCGATGACATAGGCCGCGAAGCCAAGCACGGCGAGCGGAATACCGATCACCGTGACGCCGACCAGGACCAGCGCCAGCGGCACCAGAATCATGCTGCCAAGGCCGACGCCGAGGCTTTCGAGCGGTTGCTGCGACAGGCGCTGGGCTGCGCCGGCGACGAACCGAGGCGCAAAGGCAAGTGCCAACGCGCCGCAAGCGGCAAGCGTCGCCAGAATGGTGAACCATTCTCCCATGCCAAGCGGCTTTGGCCAGATCAGTCCCGCGTCGTCGGACCCTTGGTCCTGCTCGCGCGCGGCGCGTTCGACGGCTGTCTGAACTTTTTCGTTGACTTGTTTCTCGATCTCGTCGTTGTCGAGATCGACCGCAATCTTGACGCCTTCGCTCTTGAAAGAGCCGTCGGATCGACGGAGATCGCCCGCGACGGTGACGCCTTCCGGCAAAACGAATCCATCAATATTCCGAACATCGAGGTCGGACTTGAAAACCGTGCCGGGCGCAATGCGAAGCGACTTGGCATGAACGCGGACGTCGCCGCCAAACTCGCCGGCCAACGACAGGCGTTCACCGTCGAATCGCGTATCGCCAATGACAGACACGTCAAACTCGGCGTTTCCAGATTCGACGCTGAGATCGCCGGCCACAGTGCTGCCGCTTAAAATCTTGACATTGCCGCCGGCGAGATCGACGTCGTCGCTGTATTGCCCCGAAATCGAGACATTGCCGCCGGCCAACTCCACAGAGCCGATATCAAGCGCCTCAATCGTCACGTTCCCGCCAGTGGCGACGAGTTCACGCACGGTCGCATCGCTGATTTTGACAACGCCACCAGCGACAAAAACCTTTTTCGCCTTAACCGATTTGAACTCCAGCGTGCCGGCCGCTCCGACCACATTCTCCGCCTCGGCTTTGTCGCGGGTAATTGCGCCGCCAAAAACCGCCATGATCGGCTCCTCGGCCAGGGCCGGGGAGGTGATCGCAATCAGGCAAGCGATGACTTTGCTGATCATGACGCGTCCAGCGCCCCGCGCGCATCATGCACGACCCGAAAGATGCGACGGATCAACGCGTCGCGTTTGCTCCTGCGTTCGTCGTGAGCGGCATCGTCCGCCTGCCAGGCTTCGAGATCTGCGCGCACCAGCGAGCCTTTCTTTTCGAGAACACGTTCAAGGGAGTCAAAGCGGTCGTAGAGCACGGAAATCTCGGTCGCCATGGCAACGATCATGGCGTGCATCTGGTCCATGTTGGGATCGGTAAAATACTGCGGCCGCATCGCCTTGGCGCGGCGGGGCGTCTTGATGTTCTCGATCTTAGCCATTGTATTTATTTCGTCATCCCGCTTTTGTCATCCAAGCGTACCAGGCTTGGCCGCCGCCACGGGTCGAACCCATGAATTTCTTGTTTTGCACCTCAACGGCGCTGGTGAGCGCGTTGGCTTCGGCCACGCCGGTGCCAAAGCCCTGGCCATAGTGCGTGCGATCGAACCCGGCTTGGGTGGCGACGTCGCTGAAATCGAGCTCGTGGACACGACCCCAATAGGGTTCGGCATTATTATAAGTGTCCCAGTCCCGAACGAACTGGGTCCAGGCGTCGACACCCTCATAGGGCGGGAGTTCGGAAACCAGAAATCTGCCGCCCGGTTTCAGAACCCGGAACGCTTCCTTGAAAATGTTGTGGGTCGCGGTCAGCGAGGTCTCGTGGAGACTGGCGAGGCAGCAGATCATATCGAAACTCGCATCGTCGAATTCGAGCGCTTCGCCTGACATCTGATGAAAATGCAGCGGTACGCCGAGTGACTCAGCTCGCGCATGGGCGTAGCGCAATACCGCCGCACCGACATCGATAGCATGAACTTCGGCGTCCGGGAACATCGCCTTCAGCCCGACGGTTGACCCACCGGCCGTGCAACCGATCTCGAGGATTTTCTTCGGCGCCAGTCCCGGCCACAGTCGACGGGCCATGATGCTGGCCGCCTTGCCGATGCCATCCATACGCGGACCGAACAAACCTTGCGTGTAGATAAACGCGCCGCGGTCATAAAGCGCGCCGGCGGTGATGTCACCGTCGCACAGATCGCCAGAGTAGCCACCGGGCATGGCGTGATGGTCGTTTTCGGAAACGTAGCGGGGAATCTCGAAACCGTCCTTGAGCGAAATCGAGCCGATCGTGTTCCCCGCGGCAATCTTGCGTGAGGTATCGATCAGGTCAGGGAGTTGACGCTGAATGCTCTCATCGACCGAATCCCACATCATTTCCTGAACCGTCCGCTGAAACGAACTGGTCATCCGATAGAACGGATGTTCGATCATGACTTTGCGGATTTCATGCCGGTCGGTGGGCTCGCGGCCGTGCTCGCGCTTGAAGGTTGGCAAAACATCGCGCTCGTAGGCGACGCGTGTGCCGGGGGTGAACTCGTTCAGCACATGCTTGCCAAGCTGATTGATGAACTCCTGGCGCGCCGCTTCATCGAGCGTCGCCTGGGGGAGGACGGCGTGGACTTCTTGAAAGACGCGGGTCATGGGCAACCTCAGCCTGTTGAACGCAAAATGGTAATCTTCAACAGTGTTTGGAACAAGTGAGCCGGCGGAAGGTTAACGCCGATTCACCATAAGGAATTCGCGGAAATTCGAGCCCGGCGCCTGCTCCCAACCTACAGAATCATCGCTGAACCGGCGGGCCTGTGCGCGAAACGCATACCCGTCTGAAGCGACCCACGTTTCGTATTCGAAATAGAGCTCGGTCCCACGTTTGCAGCTTCGTGGCGCCATGTGTCCGCTTTACCGGCGTGGTTCGAAAGCCTTGCGGTTTCATTCAATCCGCCTGCCGTCTTTGAACACCGCAGCGATGCGGCGAAGATTGGCAAGATCGGCGAGGGGGTCGGCGTCGAGCAACACCATGTCGGCGCGCTTGCCGGCCTCGACGGAACC
Organism: Alphaproteobacteria bacterium; assembly: GCA_016869315.1. GTDB lineage: Bacteria > Pseudomonadota > Alphaproteobacteria > Rhodospirillales > Rhodospirillaceae > VGEM01. The sequence goes on from VGEM01000058.1 coordinate 5,742, forward strand.
AAACTCGCGTTCGCGATTGAGGAAGATGGCGCCGTTCAGCGAGGCGATGCGGATGACGCGGAGTGGTGCAATTCCCGTTTCACCGATGACCTCGATTTCGCGATGTGTCATGGCGGGATTCCAATGATCGCTGCCGACCACGGCAATGCCGCCCATCTCGGCGAGTTTTCGGACATTGGCCATGGCGAAGGGCCGCATCGGCGCCGTCCAGTCCGGCCACATCATGGTCTTGAGGTCATCGAAGACGCTCAACGTCGTGGCAAAAGCGACTTTCTTCTTCACCAGCGTCGATGCGAACGCATCCGAGATCGGCGCGGTGACAACCGGGTGCGCCAATGTCGTCATGCCGGCGGCCACCACGATCGCGGCAATGCGTTCATCGGTGATATGGATTGACGTACGCACGCCCTTGCCGCGAACGTATCGAACCGCCCGTTGCATGATCTCGGGCGGAACAGCGGCGACGATCTCGCCCGGGGTCTTGCCGAAGCGTTCAAAGCTGAACTTGAGCAAGTCGGGCTTGAGCGCGATCAAGCGATCGAGGCGCCCCTGAATCTCGATCCAATCCGCGGTGGAATCCGGTTCACTGCCTCGGAATTGAGAGGTTCCGGCCATTTGCGCGGTTGTGAACAGGCGCGGGCTGACGATGTCGCCAGCGCGTTCACGGGCCCGCAGGCCATAGATGAAGTCGGGGTTGTTGCCGGCATCGAACACGGCGGTGATGCCGTGAGCAATGTAGTCGCGCAAACCAGCGATTCCTTGTTCGACATCTGGCGCAGGTTTCTCGCCCCAGCCACCGCCACCGCGAAGGTGAATGTGGACGTCGATCAAGCCGGGAACCAAGAACTTGCCGGCGCCGTCGACGGTGTCTGGCGCGCCAGCCACCGGTACGCCGATGATCCGCTTGATGCGGCCATCGATGACGTGGACCCATTGATGCGGCTTCGCCGGGCGGCCGGTGCCGTCGATCACGGTGACATCGGCGATGACCATATCCTGCGCCGATACGGCTGCGGACGTAAGAATCGATAGTGCGAGAAGCAGCGTCCGAATCATCGGGGCTCCCTCATTTCATGGCTCAATGAGCTGATGGATCACGCCATGCGGTCCCCGGATGGCAACGGTTTGCACCCGGCCATAAGGCTTCAGAGTAACGCTCGCGAGCGGCGCGACAATGTCGCAGCCAAAGGCCCGAGCCGCCTCGGCATGTTTGACTACGTCAGTGACGAACAGCGTGCCGGCGACAATGCCGCGATTGGGAAACACCGAGCGGTCCTTGAGGGAGCGATAAGCGCCTTTTGGCAGTCCATAGTGGATGATGCCGAAATAAGGTTGCGAACGCGAGAGGCCGACATTCTTGGCGCGCAGCGACATCTTGTGGCTGGTGCCGACCAGCTTGCCGAAACTGGCGTCGTCGATGACGTACTCGTGGATCACCCAAAGGCCGAGGACCTGATCGTAAAACGCCAGGACTTTCGCCGGATCCTCGACCGGACTCGACACGCTCATCACTTCGCTGAACGCGCGGTCGGTTACGGATACGAAGTCCGACATAAAGCTCTTTGGGCCACCGATCAGAGCGGTCACGACCTGATCCGGCCCCCACAGATGCCCCTCGAAGAATTTTCCACCGGCGAGTTCGTAGGTTGCCACCTCATCCTTCAGCTTGAAGCCGGCGCGCTTGATCGCGGCTTCAGCGGCAGCGATGTCGGGGGCGTAGAAATCGATGACCTTGAGCGCGTCGCAATCGAACCCGGTCGACTGGTCGCGAATGACGATTGGCGACACGGGATCGAATCGAATCAGGCGAATCCCGAAAAGCGTGCCCGGCGTTTCAAGCAGCACGGTCCTTGATCGGCGGCCCTCGACCCCCCACAGCGTCTTCGTCGCCGCTTCATCAAACTCCTGCTCGGCGACTTTCTTGAGGCCGTAGACTCCTTCGAACAATGCGCGCTGCTCGTCAATCGATGCGCAGCTGATGATCGGGCCATGGATAAATTTGACTGACATTGATCCTCGTTACGGCAAAGCGCTCGATCGGCGCCAGGAATTGATCAGCGAGTTGTCGAGCAGAAATGCGCGGTGCCGATCAGGATCGGCGGCGATGGCCTGGAGTTCGCGCAGCAGCTCGCGGCGCTTTGCCGGGTCTTTTTCGCGGTGGCGTTTATAATTTGCGTCCGAGGTGGCGTGAACGTCTTCGATCGCCGCCGACCGGCGCCGGCGCGTATAGCGGGCCAATAGGTCGCGGGGTCCGCCGTCGGCAACCGATGTCAACGCCGTCGCCAGTTCGAAGGCGTCGTGAACACCACCATTGAGGCCGAAGCCGCCCGATGGACTGTTGAGATGGGCAGCGTCGCCCGTCAGGAAAATCCGGCCAAGATCAAAGGTGTCGGCAACGCGCTTGTGGACGCGATAGACGCGCGCCAGATGCAGTTGGTAAGGCGCTCCCGCTGGATGAATCTTTGCGAGTTTTGCCTGGACTACGTCATCCGAAAGCGTCTCTTCATCGGTCGCGCCCGGCGGCGGCGACCAGCCGACGCGCCACATCGACTTGGTGTGAAACATGCTGAAAGGACCATGATCTGACCAGAAGTAGTTCACGCCAACCAGAGTCTTCAAGGCGGTGTCGAAGGGATAGGAAATGCCGACCGTGAAGGACACGGCGGGATAGGTCTCGCCTTCGAACCCGATGCCGAGCGCGGTTCTGACCATCGACGATGCGCCATCGGCGGCAATCGCCCAGTCGGAGCGAAGGGTCTCCAGACGATCGGTTTGGCGAAAGTGAACGGTGACGCCGTCAGCATCTTGCGTAATGCTGCTTGCCTCTGCGCCGAATCTGACGGTACCCGGCGCCTCGCGTTCGAGGGCTTCGCCTGCGGCCCGGACCAGGCGGAACTGCTCGCACTGCAGGCGGAAGGGGTAAGGCGTCAGGTCGGCGATCACGCCGTAGTCGAACACCACCCGTTCGCCGGTCTCGGCGATCTGGTACTGCCACTGCGGCGCTGGCCGGCCTTCGTCGAGGAGTCGGGCTGTCAGGCCGAGGCGATCGAGAAGCTCGAGCGTCGGCGCGTGGAATGTCGACGCCCGCGGTTCGGCGTGAAGTTCGGTCGCCTTTTCCAGAACCGTGACATTGAACCCGGCGCGCTTTAAGGCAAGAGCGGCGACAAGGCCGACCGGCCCGCCGCCGATGATGACGACGGATTGCGCGCCGCGCCCGTTCACCAGGGATAGACCGTGCCGTCGAAGTTCCAGAACGTACCGGTGGTTTCGATCGTCGCCTTGTCGGTGACGGCAATCAATTCACGGACAGCAAGTTCCGTCGTGCGAAGCGGCATGCGGCCGCGGGCGGCTTTCATCATATCGGTGTCGACCGGACCGGGATTGATCAGGACGATGACCACGCCTTTGTCCTTCACGCCATAGGCAACGTTCTTCATCGTCATATTCACGGCCGACTTGCTGGCGCGATAGAATGGTTGGCGGTTGGTTTTCACGTCGCTGATCGACCCTTCGCTCGACGTGACGACCACCACTTTTTTGGTTGGGCTGGCCGCCACATGATCGATGAAGGCCTCGGTGATCTTGAGGGGGCCACGCACGTTGGTGCGCATCACGTCGTCAAAGCTCGCGTAATCGATCGATCCGAAGCGCTGCTTTTCGGGAAATCCCGTCGTGCCGGCATTGTTGACCAGCACATCGATGGCCGTGCCCTTGTACTTGGCCGCCAGCGCGTCGACCGCGGCGAGGTCGGTCACTTCAAGTGCCTCGACCTTGATCTTGGCGTTGGCGGCAGCCAGTGCGTTCAACTCGGTTGCCTCCGAAGGCTTTCGGGCGGTTGCGATCACGTCGTAGCCCTTGGCGGCATATTGTTTGACGTATTCGAGCCCAATGCCGCGATTGGCCCCGGTGACGAGAACGGTGGCTGCCACAGCCGGCTCAGTCACGACAGCGGCTGCTCCAAAAAGGAAAGCGATAAGATGGACTTGGTTTGGCATGGGCATTCCCCGGTTGAACCGGAACCGGTTAGCACGCCCCACGCCTTCGACAAAGTGGCAGTCACCGCCCGGGCCACAACATGACTCCCTGGCCACGGCAGGATTGTCTATAGTCCCTAGTCTTCAGGGCTTGGGGGCCGATATGTCGGAAAACAAAACGTTTGTTCAGGCGCAACTTGGGCGGATCGCCAAGGTCGAGCCGCGCGAAGCGACGGCCGTGATCTCGGCGTTTTTCCTGTTCTTCTTTGTTCTCGGGAGCTATTTCGCTGTTCGCCCCGTGCGCGAAACCATCGCCACCATTCTCGGTCGCGATACGGTCGCCGACCTGTGGCTCTATACGGCAATTTTTTCGATCGCCATCGTTCCAATCTACGGCTGGCTGGTCGCAACATTTCGTCGCGCTGTGTTGCTGCCAATCATTTATGGGCTAGTCGCAGTGATTATGGCCGGTATTGGGGCCTTGCTTGGCGCCAACGAAATCAACATCGCCATCGGGTCGTTCTTCTACGTGTGGATCAGCGTTCTCAATTTGATGCTGGTCTCGATCTTTTGGAGCTTCCTGTTGGAAATGTTCAGCAGTGAGCAGACCAAGCGCCTGTTCGGATTCATCGCTGCGGGCGGCACGTTGGGTGCTCTCATCGGGCCGCTGACGACTCGCTTGGCCGCGGAAAGCGTTAGCAGCGACGGCATCCTCTACATTGGTGCCGCTGGGTTTGCCGGCGCGATTGTCTGTCAGCGAATCCTGCTTGGACTCTGGCAACCACAGGCCGCGGCGGTTCAGTCGGGCGGCGACAAGGGTCATGGCGTCGGCGGCAATCCGTTTGCCGGGTTTACGATCATGTTGAAGTCGCCGTATCTCCTCGGCATTGCGCTGTTCATCGTCTTGTTGTCGGCAGCGAATACAATCCTTTATTTCGAGCAGCTTCGAATCGTCGAGGAGACCTTTCCTGATCGCAACGAGCGGACTGAAGTGTTCGCGACCATCGATGTCGTGGTGCAATCGCTGACTATCATCAGTCAACTGTTCCTCACCGGACGGATCGCCATGAGTCTCGGCGTGCGCTCGCTGCTCACGTTTGTACCGATCGCACTGATCTTGGGCTTTACGGTTCTCGCCTTTTCGCCGGTGTTCGCGGTTCTCGCCGTGGTCTTCGTGCTGCGCCGGTGGGGTGAGTATGCGTTCATCCGTCCGGGTCGCGAGATGTTGTTCAGCCGTCTCGATACCGAGACCAAGTACAAGGCCAAGAACTTCATCGACGTTCCGGTCTATCGCGCGGCGGACTACGTCGGCGCCCAGGCCAAGACGGCGATTGATGCCGTGACCTCGTCGCCAACGGCCTCCGTCGCGATGGGGGCCGTGCTCGCTGCCGCCTGGGCTTACGTCGGGTGGAACTTGGGACGCAAGCACGACGAAGCCAAAACCTAACCCTCGCCGGAGAGTCACATGATCAAGCGTCGTACCGCACTGACGTCTGCGTTCGCCCTCTCGTTCATGGCCCATTGCGGCAACGTCACCATCAACAAGGCCTTCGCTCAGGAGGGGCGTGCTGCGCCGCCGCCCGTGCTGCCGTCGATGAAGGGTGAAACCGTCCTGGTCACCGGCGCGACCGGCCGTGTCGGTAAGCAAGTGGTCGAGATGTTGCTGGCACAGGGCGTCAAAGTGCGTGGCACGGCGCGGGATGCCGCCAAGGCCAAAGCCGAGCAGCCCAACGTCGAGTGGATTCAGGCCGAATTCAAGCAGCTTGAATCGTTAAAGGGACTGGCGAACGGCGTTGACCGGATCGTGCTGACCACAGGCGCGAACACCTTTCGTGATCCGACCAACTCGCCGGAGATGGTCGAGTTTCGCGCGCCGGCGGCCATTGTCGACGAGGCCAAGGCGGCCGGCGTCAAGCAGATCGTGCTCGTCTCTTCGGTCAGCGTGACTACGTCCGATCCCACCGCGGCGCAGGGGATCGGCGCGGTGATGCGTTGGAAGAACGAGCTTGAAAAGCGCATCCGCAAAAGCGGCTCGCCCTATACCGTCGTTCGCCCTGTCGGACTGTGGGACAAGCCGCGCGGCGAAAATCCGATAGCCCTGATCCCCGGTGACGTTCAGGTACCGAGCATGGTGACGCGGGGCGATGTGGCGCTGGTCGTGGTCGACGCGCTGGCCAATCCCGACGCCCGCGGCAAGTCGTTCACGGTGTTCAACGTCACCCACCCCGATCTCACCGGTTGGAAGTCGGCGTTCGCGAAACTGCCGCGTGACTAATCTCGTCCGCCATGGCTGTTCGTTTCCGTGCGGCAACAATCGCCGACGCGCCTTTGTTGCGACAGTGGGATGACGAGCCCGCGGTCATAGAGTCCGATCCCAAGGACGACTGGGACTGGGAGGTGGAGCTCGCGCGAACGCCCGATTGGCGCGAGCAACTCATCGCCGAAGTGGGCGGGCGACCGATCGGAATCGTGCAGATTATCGACCCGGCGCGCGAAGAAACCCACTATTGGGGCACCGTCGCGCCCGATCTTCGCGCGATCGACATCTGGATTGGCGCCGCCAGCGATCGCAATCGCGGGTACGGCACCGAAATGATGTGCCTCGCACTCGGCCGTTGCTTCGCGCCACCGGCCGTTACCGCCGTCATCATCGATCCGCTCGCAAGCAACGTCGATGCAATCAGGTTTTATCAACGGCTGGGATTCAGCCTGGTTGGCCCACGGCGATTTGGCGATGACGAGTGTCTCGTACTTCGAATGGAGCGACCCGAGTGGATGTCGATGGTATGATTGGATGAGGTGAGCGGCCTCACGCTTCGACTTTCTGATCCACGAAGACCAACGTCGCCCCACAGGCCTGCGCCGGCCCGATCCAAACGCCATCTGCGCCCCAAGTTGTAAACGGCACGCCGGTCTTCGCCAGATAGGCCTTGGTCGCGCGAATGTCGGACACGGTCACGGCGTAGTAGGCTACCGTCGGCGGCTTCGGGTGGTCGGCGCCTGGAAAAAGCGCCTTGAAGCTCTTGGGTTGCACCACGGTCAGGCGCTGGTTCTTGAGCATGATCGACCGGCCCATGGCGAATGTCCGCCGCTCGGCGCCGGGCAGGCGTTCGTAACGCTCGAAAGTCGATCCGATATCGTCAACGACCACGCCGATGCCGCGCAACGCCATCGCTCCATTTGGGTGGCTGGTCATCGAATTGATGAACACGAGCTCCGGCGTCTGATGCTCGACGACGCAGGCGAAGGCCTCGCCGACGATCGATTCCGGAATCTGAAACCATTTGAAGTCGGCCGTGCCCCGCTTGCCACCCATGTTGACCTCGCGCGAGGCGGCACGCATCGGCGGCATGACCACGCCATGGGTGGCGAGATTTCGCCAGGCAAGCTCAGCATCAAGCGACCGGAATGCGATAATGTGCAGGCCCTCGTGCCGCGCCAGGAAATTGTCGAGGTGATTGCCCTGGCCGGGCCGATCGATCGCGGTCAATTCCATATATGTATCGGGAAAAATCACATGGGCCGAGTGTTGCCCCAGCGGTGTCGGGTCGCCGCCCGGATTGGGCTGCATCAGGGGCACCGGATCGGACACCGTGAATCCGAGTTTCCGGTACGCCGCGACCATCGGGTTGATGGCCCGCCCGACCAGGCCAATATGGTCTATGGTGGTTTCGGTTGATTGAATCGGCGAATCCATGCCCAATTCATCGCAAAACTCGGGAGCCACGACCATGAAAATTTTTCGAGTACTTACCACCTTGTTTTTTGCCGCGGCGTTGACCGGCGAATCGTTGGCCATCGAAAGACGCGGCGGCACCGAGTCGGACTATGCCGAAATTCAGGCGTTTCACGACACGTCGATCCAGAAGTTCAATGCGGGCGATCTTGAAGGCTCGCTCGCCGACTATCTCGAGCGATTGCGCGTCCTCCATACCAAGCGCACGGCCATCACCGGGCGTGGCGAGATGCGGGAAAGTTGGAGCAAATCTTTCTCGTCGACGGCTACACGGCCTTATCTCGTCTCCGAGATTCAAGAGATGGAGCTACAGGGCAACGGCGTGGGCGCCTGGGCTTACATGGTCTGCCGGTATGCGTCCGCCGTGCTCGACAAGACCACGGGCGCGATCAAGGGCGAGGTCTCGAATGGCCGCTATATCGCGCTGATGACCAAGACCGAGCAAGGCTGGAAAGTGCTGCTCGACATCGACAACGGCGCCAGCGGGGCGGCGCCGGACCTCGCCGACCGCCTGAAGAAGGAGGTCGCCAAGTGATTCGAATCCTGATTGTCGCCATCGGCGCAGTATTGTCGGGCACGTCCTTTGCCGAAACCGAGTGGCGTGGCGGAAGCCCCGAGGACCGCGCAGCGATCGCGGCAATCATCGAGACCTGGAAGCAGGCGTATGCGACCGGCAACGGCCAGGCGGTCGCCGACGGTTACGATCCCAAGGGATATGTCATGGCCGAGAAAGCGCCGCTCGCCTATGGACCAACGGTCGGCGCAAACCTCAAGAAGACGTTCGAGGCCAACACCATCGACATGTTGCTTGATCTCAAGGAAGTCGAGTTCAACGGCACCTGGTGCTTCATCCAGGGTACCTTCGCGTCGAAGCGATTGCCCAAAGCGCCGTCGCCGGGAACCGAGCCCCGCTTTCACGCCGGCTTCTTTTTCACATTACTGCGTAAGACCGACTCCGGGTGGAAAGTCTGGCGCAACATGGATACCTCTTCGCCCGACGCCAACCCGCTGCTGGAGCAATTGAAAGGACGCGGCTGATCATGAAAGAGAACGTCAAGTACCCCGATTACATCGGCATTTCCGACGTCACGACGACGTCGTTGGAACAAATGCGGGTTGAGGCCTTCTTCGAGGGCCAGCCATCTCTGATGTTCGACGAGCCGGCCGGGTTCGACATCGGCGATCCGCCCGACCTGCAAGGCCGCTCGCGAGGTTGGACACCGGTTCATACTCAGATGGCGGCGCTGGCGGGTTGCACATCGATTACCTGCACCGTTGTCGCCCGCGATCAGAAATTCAAATACAAGTCGCTCCGCACCAAGATCCGCTCGTTAATCGATATTCGCGGGTTTTTCTTCGACCTCCACCTGCAACCGAATTTCGAGCAGATCAATTTCGATCTCTATCTTGGTACCAAGGAAACAACCGCGCGGATCAAGGCTTTCGCCAACGAAGTCGACCGCCGTTGCCCGCAGATCGGATTGTTTCATCGCGCCAAGATTCCGTTGGTGATGTCGTGGTATCGCCAAGGCGAGAAGACGCCAGCCCATGTCGATGCTTTTCATTTGCCCAAGGGCGCTTCGCCGGAAGATCGATTGATCGCCCAGGCCAAGGTTCAGTCGAAAAAAGGCAAGAAGAAGAAATAGGGACGCCCGTGGCCCGGCCGCATATCGACTTCGTTCAGGCGCAAGCGCTGTCGTGGGACGAGGGCAGGTACCCCGCGATCCCTGGCGTCAAGTCGAAAACTCTTTCGACCGATCACGACACCGGCGCCTGCACGGTCATTCTGCGGTATCCGCCCGGGTGGCGTGCGGCTGGGGCGGGATACTTTGCATGCGATGTTGAAGTCTACGTGCTCGACGGTGCCTTCGCGGTGAACGGGCGCACGTTCGGGCTCGATTGTTACGGCTATTGGCCAGCGGGCTTCGTTCAGGAAGATGCCGCGTCGCAACATGGCTGCGATGTTCTCGCGTTCATCGATGGCGCGCCGCACGTGACGCATGGCGCGCCGCCGGCCGGCAAGTTCGATCAGTCGCGCGCCGTGCCGTTTCTCGATACCCATGAGATGGCGTGGAGCAAGGAGGGGCTAGACCCCGACTACACCTGGTTCGGGTTTCAGTGGAAGGTACTACGCCACAACGAGCGGACCCAAGCGACGACGTTCTTGCTCGATACCCCGGCGCAGCGGCATCCGCCGGGATGGATGGCGCGCGATGAAGTTCACACCTGCACCGAAGAGATCATGATTCTGTCGGGCGAGCTGTGTACGCCCTACGGAGTGCTGCACGCCGGCGCGT
>VGEM01000059.1 GCA_016869315.1 Alphaproteobacteria bacterium
GGGCGCGAGCATCATCGTCTCAGCATCGGCGTCGATGCCCCACAGGTGTCGGCAGAGGGCGCGATCGACAACGTTTTCGCGGGCAGCGGCCCACCCGAGCGCATCGCGAAAGACCGCAACCAATGGGGCAAACTCCCGCACGCCGATCATGCATGCCTTGACGCCGGTAATCATGGGCAATTCATTCATGGCGCGTCCTTCAGTCCAGTGTTTGCCGACGGCTAAAGACTGATATGCTCGCGTGTCTTCAACAAGGGGAGCTGGACAGATGCGGGCGCGAATTCTGGGATCGGTCGCGGGAGTATTGGCGATGACGATGGTATCGGGTGCGGCCGTTGCGCAATCCGCGGCGGACAAGGAAGCGGCCAAGAACGCCATCTGGGCCAAGGAGCAGGCGATTTATCAGGGCCGCGCGTCTGGCGCGCTCAAGTTCTACGTCGACAACGCCTCACCGAACTACCTCGGCTGGCCGCCGGGTCCGGCGAAGCCGGTCGCGCTACCGGGCTTGCGCCAGGATTCGCAGCGCATGGAGGGTCTCAACAAAGAGAAACTGGCGATGAACTTCGTCGACTTCACCCTGCATGGCGACACCGGCATCATCTATTACATGAACCATCGCACCAGCATGCCGGACGGCCGCGCCGTTGACGAAAAGTGGGAAACCATTCACGTCTGGGTGCGCGACAATGGCGACTGGAAAATCGTCGGCGCCATGGCGCGTCAGGAGCCGAAGCGCGGTGGAAATTAATTCGTGCTGTCGTCCTCGGGCTTGACCCGAGGACCCAGGGCAAAAAGCCAATTTGGCTGAGTTGCTCTGGATGCTCGGGTCAAGCCCGAGCATGACAGCGTAGGAGTAAGAACGCAGGTTTCAAAATGGCCACCATCAGTCTTTACAACGATGCGCTGCCGACGCCGCACGCGGAAGTCACGTTCGACTCGGGTGAGAAGGTGGCCCTCACCCTCGAGCGCGACGGCCAGCTGATCAAATCCGTCGCGACCAAGGCGATTCTGTTCAGGGCCGATCCGGCGACGGTGTCGGAAATCTGTTCGGCGATGCTGAACTCGCGCGGACCTTCCGACCTGACGCCGCTTCGGGTGCTCACCACCCTGGTCGCACAGATGTGCTCACCGGTCGACGTGGGCAAGGCGTTCAAGGCGGCGGTGGCGGCGCTGTAGCGTCGCCCCTCCCTTGTCCACAGGGCCAAGAGTCGTTATAAGCCCGCCCGGTCCGGTCTTTGGCTGGACCCCTTGGGGTTAACCCATTGAAAAATAAGGATGCGTTTGGGCCTTGCGGCGCCAGACTCCTCCGGCGGTGGTACGGCGAGGGCTCGCTTGAAAGCCCCGGGCATGCCCACCCACCGCGATCAGCAACGTCCGGGATAAGGAAACACAAATGCCCAAGATGAAGACCAAGAGTTCGGTCAAGAAGCGCTTTCGCCTGACCGCCGGCGGCAAGGTGAAAGCAGGCGTCGCCTACAAGCGCCACCGCCTTCGCAACCGTAGTCAGAAAATGAAGCGCACCGAGCGCGGCACCTTCGTGTTGGATGCGTCCGACGCGCCCGCGATCAAGCGCCACATGCCTTACGGCTGAGCATCCGCAACGACCGCACTGAAGGACAACACCCATGGCACGCGTCAAGCGCGGCGTCACCAAGCACGCCCGCCACAAGAAAGTTCTCGAGGCCGCGAAAGGTTATCGCGGCCGGAGCTCGAAGGCCTACAAGCCGGCCAAGAACCGCCTGGAGAAGGCGCTGCGATATGCCTATCGCGACCGCCGCCAGAAAAAGCGCGACTATCGCGCGCTCTGGATCCAGCGCATCAACGCCGGTGTTCGTCTGCTGGGCCTGACCTACTCTCGATTTATTAACGGGCTCAAGAAGGCCGGCGTCGAGCTGGATCGCAAGGTCCTCGCCGACATCGCCGTGCGGGAGCCCGAAACTTTCGCCCGCCTGGTCGAACAGGCAAAAGCGGCCCAGTAAGTCGCGCCCGGTTAGGTTTCCGACACTCTCTTAACCCGCGAGGCACCAAGGGGCCGCCCACTGGCGAGCCCCTTTTTGCGTATCACGGACCAGAGAACCTCTGACGGACCACGATCATGAACGATCTCGACACCCTGCGCGGCGAACTGATGACGGCAATCGCGGCCGCCAACGATGGCGACGCCATCGAGGCGGTGCGCGTCGATGCCCTCGGCAAGAAGGGCCGCGTCACCGGGTTGATGAAAACCCTGGGCGCGATGGACGCCGAGGCGCGCAAGACCTTTGGCCAGCGGCTCAATCAGCTGAAGGACGAGATCTCGGCCGCCCTCGATGCGCGGAAGTCGGCGTTGGCGACCGCCGCGCTCGACGCACGCCTGGCCGCCGAGCGCACCGACGTGACTCTGCCGGTGCGCCCTGAGATCAAAGGCAGCATTCATCCCATCACCCAGACCATCGACGAGATTACCGCGATCATGGGGGCGATGGGCTTCACGGTTGCCGAAGGTCCGGACGTCGAGGACGACTTTCACAATTTCACCGCGCTCAACTTCCCGCCCGGCCACCCGGCGCGCGAAATGCACGACACGTTCTTTCTGCCGACGGCGCCGGACGGAAACCGCTATTTGCTGCGCACCCATACATCGCCGGTGCAGATCCGCACCATGATGAGCGCCAAGCCGCCGATCCGGGTCATTACGCCGGGCCGCACATATCGGTGTGACTACGACATGACCCATACGCCGATGTTCCATCAGGTCGAAATCCTGGTGATCGACACCGAGAGCCACATGGGCCATCTCAAAGGGTGCCTGCAGGAATTCCTGCGCGCGTTCTTCGGCGTCGACGATCTGCCGCTGCGGTTCCGCCCGTCGTTCTTCCCCTTCACCGAGCCGTCCGCTGAAGTCGACATCGGTTGCTCGCGTTCCGGCGGCGAACTCAAGCTCGGCAATTACGGCGATTGGCTGGAGATTCTGGGCTGCGGCATGGTGCATCCCAACGTCATCAAGGCCTGCGGCCTCGATCCCGACATCTACCAGGGCTTTGCCGCTGGCATGGGCGTCGAGCGATTGGCGATGCTCAAGTACGGCATCCCGGATCTGCGCACGTTCTTCGAGTCCGACCTGCGCTGGCTGAGGCATTACGGATTTGCGTCGCTTGAGATTCCCTCGCTGACCGGGGGGATCAATCCATGAAGTTCACGTTGTCATGGTTGAAAGACCACCTTGAGACCGATGCCAGCCTCGACGACATCTCGATGCGGTTGACGGCGTTGGGTCTCGAGGTCGAGGGCGTCGACGATCCCGGCAAGGCGTTGGCGGGCTTCATCGTCGCCCATGTGATCGAGGCTGAAAAACACCCCAATGCCGATCGTTTGCGGGTGTGCAAGGTCACGACCGGGACCGAGACGATCCAGGTCGTCTGCGGCGCGCCCAACGCTCACGCCGGTATGAAAGCCGTATTGGCGCGCCCAGGCACTGTGATTCCGGCCAGCGGCGAAACCCTCAAGAAGGGCGCCATACGCGGCGTCGAAAGCCAGGGCATGCTGTGCTCGTCGCGCGAACTCAAGCTGGGCGACGATCACGACGGCATCATCGAACTCGCCGCCGATGCTCCGGTTGGCGCACCGCTGGCCGAGGTGATGAAGAGCGATCCGGTGATCGAAGTCGCGCTGACGCCCAATCGGGTCGATGCCCTCGGTGTCCGCGGTATTGCCCGTGATCTCGCTGCATCGGGCCTCGGCAAGCTGAAGCCGCTCGACGATTCGCCGGTCAAGGGCACTTTCGACAGCCCGCGCAAGGTGGCCATGCGCCTCGCCGCCGGTCGCGAACAGGACTGCCCGCAGTTCGTCGGTCGGATGATCCGCGGCCTCAGGAACGGCCCGAGCCCGGCCTGGCTGCAGGATCGCTTGAAAGCGATCGGCCTTCGCCCCGTGTCGGTGCTGGTCGATATCACCCAGTACATCACCATCGATCTCGGCCGGCCGCTCCATGTGTTCGACGATGCCAAGCTCAACGGCGCCGTGGGCCCCAGGCTTGCCGCGGCTGGTGAAACGCTCGCGGCGTTGAACGGTAAATCGTACACGCTCGATGCCGATATGGTCGTGATCGCCGATGATGCCACGGCGCTTGGCATCGGCGGCATCATGGGCGGCGAGCCGTCGAGCGTTACCGACGGCACGACGGGTGTCTATCTCGAATCGGCGCTGTTCAACCCGCTCAACATCGCCGCGACGGGGCGCAAGCTGCAGATCAATTCCGATGCGCGCTATTGCTTCGAGCGCGGTGTCGACCCGGCCTCGGCCGCAGCGGGCGCCGAACGCGCGACACGGATGATCCTGAAACTCTGCGGCGGCGAGGCCTCGCATCTCGTCTTCGGCGGGGCGGCGCCATCCCATGCGCGCCAGATTGCGTTCGACCCCGCGCGCGTGAAACGTCTTGGTGGTGTCGATCTGCCGAGCGCCGAAATCAAAGCGGTGTTGGAACGTCTCGGCTTCGCCATCAATGCGGTGAGCGTGCCGTGGCAGGTGTCGCCGCCATCGTGGCGCGCCGACGTGAACCTTTGGCAGGACGTGGTCGAAGAGGCGATGCGGGTCAAAGGTTTTGACCACATCCCCGCGACGCCTTTGCCGCGCGCCGGTTTGCCCAAGCCCGCGATCAATCATCGCCAGCGCACCCTCGGTCAGATCAAGCGCGCACTGGCCGCTCGCGGCCTCAACGAAACGGTGACCTGGTCATTTCTGGCGCGCGGGCATGGCGCGCTCTTCACCGACGCCGCCAAGCTGGTTCCGCTCGACAATCCGATCAGCGCCGATCTTGACGTGTTACGGCCGACGACCATCGCCAACTTGCTCGCGGCCGCGGCGCGCAACGCCGCGCGCGGCCTCGACAACACGACGTTGTTCGAAATTGGGCCGCGCTTCGATGGTTACAAACCGGGGGAACAAGCCCTCATGGCCGGAGGTATTCGCGCCGGTCACTCGACCGATCGCCACTGGTCGGGCTCGCGCCGCGCGGTCGATGCGCTCGATGCCAAGGCCGATGCATTAGCCGTGCTGACCATCGCCGGCGTCAACCCGGCGAGCCTTCAGATCGGAAGTGGCAGCCAGGGCGGCGCTCCCGTGTGGTATCACCCGGGTCGCGCCGGCACCCTCAAGCTCGGCAATCAGGTCCTCGCCACCTTCGGCCTGATCCACCCGGCGATCCTCGCCAAGTTCGACATCAATGGGCAGGTTTCGGCCTTTGAGGTCGACCTCGATCGCATTCCGCCCGCCAAGAAGGCCAAGGGCACGGCCCGACCGCTGTTAAAGGCGTCGCCATATCAACCGGTCGATCGCGACTTTGCCTTCGTCGTCGACGCGACCGTGGCGGCCGACGCCATTGTTCGCGCCGCACGCACCGCCGAGCGCGATCTCATCACCGATGTCGGCGTGTTCGATCTCTATGAGGGCGCCAACGTCGGCGTCGGCAAGAAGTCGGTCGCGATCTCGGTGCGCCTGCAATCGCAGACGGCGACGCTGACCGACGCCGAAATCGAGGCTATCGCGGCCAAAATCGTTGCCGCCGTCACCAAAGCGACCGGCGCCGCTCTCCGCTCATGACCGACCTTCGTCATATCCGCAACTTTGCGATCATCGCCCACATCGACCACGGTAAGTCGACGCTGGCGGATCGGCTGATTCAGACCTGCGGCGGTCTGACCGACCGCGAGATGCGCGACCAAGTCCTCGATTCGATGGACCTCGAGCGCGAGCGCGGCATCACCATCAAGGCCCAGACCGTGCGGCTCGACTTCAAGGCCAAGGACGGCAAGACCTATCAACTCAACCTGCTCGACACGCCGGGCCACGTCGACTTCGCCTACGAAGTGAGCCGGTCGTTGGCGGCCTGCGAAGGCTCGCTGCTGGTGGTCGACTCGAGCCAAGGCGTCGAGGCGCAAACCCTCGCCAACGTCTATCAGGCGATCGAGGCCGGCCACGAGATTGTACCGATCCTCAATAAGGTCGACCTCCCCGCCGCCGAGCCGGAGAAAGTGCGCACACAGATTGAAGATGTGATCGGGATCGATGCTTCGAACGCCGTCATGTGCTCGGCAAAGACCGGGCTTGGCATCGGCGACGTGCTCGAGGCCCTGGTCGAGCGATTGCCGCCACCCACGGGCGATGCCGATGCGCCGTTGAAGGCGCTCCTGGTCGACTCTTGGTACGACAGCTATCTCGGCGTCGTCATCCTGGTGCGCGTCAAGGACGGGGTGGTCAAGAAGGGCGCCAAGATCACCTTCATGTCGAACGGCGCCAATTACCAGATCGACAACGTCGGTTACTTCACGCCGAAGAAGGTTCCGGTGCCGGAACTGCGCCCGGGCGAGCTTGGTTACATCACCGCCAGCATCAAGTCGGTCGCGGATTGCAAAGTCGGCGATACCATCACCGGTGAAGACAATCCCGCTGCCAAGGCTCTGCCGGGTTTCAAGGCCAGCATTCCGGTCGTGTTCTGCGGACTGTTTCCGACCGACACGGGCCAGTTCGAAGTCTTGCGCGAGAGCCTCGCCAAGCTGCGGCTAAACGATTCGAGCTTTCACTTCCAGTTGGAAACCAGCGCCGCCCTTGGCATGGGCTTCCGCTGCGGCTTCCTCGGATTGCTGCACATGGAAATTATCCAGGAGCGGCTTGAACGCGAATTCGATCTCGATCTCGTCACCACGGCGCCGAGCGTCGTTTACCGCATTCTCAACACCCGCGATGAGATCGTCGAGCTGCACAATCCCGCTGATATGCCGGAGCCCAACTTAATCAAGATGATCGAAGAGCCGTGGGTAAAGGCGACCATCCTGGTGCCGGACGAATATCTCGGATCGATCTTGAAGCTCTGCAACGATCGCCGCGGCGAGCAGATCGACCTGACCTATGTCGGCAATCGGGCCATGGTGGTCTACCGGCTGCCGCTCAACGAAATTGTGTTCGATTTCTACGATCGCCTGAAGTCGATCTCACGCGGCTATGCCAGCTTCGATTACGAACTCGTTGGCTACCGGGAATCGGACCTCGTCAAGGTTGCGATCCTGGTCAACGGCGAAGCGGTTGATGCGTTGTCATTCATGTGCCATCGCGCATCGGCCGAAAATCGCGGCCGGCAGATCTGCGAACGGCTCAAGGACCTGATTCCGAAACATATGTTCAAGATTCCGATTCAGGCGGCGATCGGCGGCAAAATCATCGCTCGCGAAACCATCAGCGCGCTCAGGAAAGACGTGCTCGCGAAGTGCTACGGCGGCGACGTGTCGCGCAAACGCAAGCTCCTCGACAAGCAGAAAGAGGGCAAGAAGCGCATGCGCCAATTCGGCAGTGTCGACATACCGCAGTCGGCGTTCATCGCCGCGCTGAAGATGCCGGAACCGTGAGAAGAATAATCAGTAGGTCTTGAAGTGACGCAGGCGGCGCACGCGTCGCGGCCGGCACGCCCGGACAAGCGTCAAGCCAACGGCGCCGATCACCAGCCATGCCGGCATCGCGAGGATACCGGTGCCGAGCGCGGCGAAAATCTCTGGCGTGTTCGCGAGTGAAAATTCGATCGGTTGCCCGACCAGCAGCGTCACGACTTCAGACGTGGCGAGGCCGGGATAACTCGCGGCGCCTAACGCCATCACCCCCTCGCCCGACGCCATCAGCGTCGCGAGCACAACCATCACCCAACCGATCGTACGGCCAAATAACACGGAAAAACACGCCCCTGAGTCTTTTTGGTATCCAACCCCGTTGCCAAAAAGATACACCCTAAGAGTCTCCCTTTTCAATGAATTTTGCCGTGATTTCGACTAAAAACCTTATACCCGCGCCCCGATTCAGTCAAAATCCCCAAGTTTTCCGCAGGTTTTTCCAGATGTGGAAAGGAGTGGCGTTGCGCGGTTCGTGGGCGGACTCTTTGGTTCCGGAGCGATCGGAAATGCGAAATCGTGCGACTCGGGACGACCCTTATCGGGGCCGGCTTGGGTCCGTTGCCGCACCAGTAGCCCTCAAGTAGGTTCTCGCCCCCGCGCCAAGCGCGGGCGACAAGCAGAAGTCCCCGGAGGGATGGCCGAGTGGTTGAAGGCGCACGCCTGGAAAGTGTGTATACGTCAAAAGCGTATCGAGGGTTCGAATCCCTCTCCCTCCGCCATCCGCCTTCGCGGCTCCGCCGCTCTCGCCTGCGCGAAGCCGAAGCGGCTTCGCTTCGGCGAAGCCAGGTCGGCGGGATGCACGCGGTTCCAGCGAAGGCGGATGCCTCGCCATAGCCACGCCGAAGGCGGGGCGACGGCGGGCTGGTGCAGTAAACATGAACCAAGTTGTTTTGTTTGTTGTTTCATTTCTTACCCCTCCCCACCCTCGCGCTCGCCGCGGTGAAGGTCCCAATGATCAGTATGCCTCTACAAGCATGATCGTCACCCCGCGTGACGGAAACGACGGCGGATCGGGCGCCGCTTTGGGAAATCTCGGTTAATCTGGTCTCGCATTTCAAGAGGAGCGCGCGTCCATGATCCAACGAAGGTCGGCCATCATCGGTGCCGGAGCGACGGCGATGAGTTCTCTCACTGCTGCCCGTGCTCTCGCCGCCGCGCCCTCGCCGCACGCGAAAGATCTTTTCCCCGACCGCTGGGCCGAGACGCTCGCTTACCTCAAGCTGCGCGCGCGCACGGATGACGGCGATGCCTGGTACTGGTTCTCGGGTACCATCGATTTGCTGCCGGAGGGCGGCAAGGGCGTGACGCTGGTCAACGTCGATTGCCTCAACCTGCGCCGCGTCAAACGTGAAGACGATAAGAAAATTCGCCTCACCATGTGGGAAGGAGCGGTGTTCACCGATCCCGCCACGGGCAAGCTCGCCGAGACCATCGTAAATCCGCTCAACGGCCGCAAGGTCGAACCGCTGCATTACCGCGAGGGACCCACCGAATTCATCGCCGACGAGAACGGCTTCCGCGCCATGCCGCGCGCGAACGCCTCGCCCCTGGGGGCGTCGTCGTTCGATTTTATCTGGTCGGCCGGCGGCGGCCATGTGTGGGTCGAGCGCGGCCAGAAGATGGACATGGCCAACCCGTTCACGCCCGACAAATGGCCGCTGGAATATTCAGGCCCGCGGCTGACCGGCGCCAATTCCTCCACCCTGCATGGCCTATGGGACGACGTGACGGACCCGAAGCAAACCATGCCCGCCGCCGACATGGTGTTCACCTCGTCGGGCAACTGGTGGCCGTGGATGTTGATGGGCACCGCGCCCGGCACGGTGCTCTGTATCGCGCCAAGGGCCCGCGCTTCAAAAACCTCGACGAAGCGCCCGCCCACGTCCGCAAACTGGTGGAAGCCAAGCACGCCGAACTGTTCCGGCCCATCCCCTGGACCGAGAAATACGGCGGCGTTTTGATCGATCACATGCGCGAACGCCAGCCGGTGAAGCCGTAATCGCCGCGCGACGGCGGGAAGTGTCGGCGCGACCGGTGAGATGGCGCGTTATGAATACTTTGAAGGCGGTACATAACTTTCCGATTTCAACTCTCCTCCACTCTTCATAGGAATTCGACAATGTCGTCGCGGCGCGATCTCTTATCAAATGCTTTCAAGACTCTTTCATTGGCTCTGGTTGCTGGACCGATGATCACACGCGTAGCCCCCGCGGGTGCGGTTTCACAGACAAAACTGTCTGTGGCGGTCCTTGGCGCGACCGGCCGCACAGGAAAGCGCGTGGTCGATATTTTAATCGCCCAGGGACATAGCGTACGCGGAATTTCGCGCAGCGCGGCCCAGCAACAATCCAAGAGTGGCGTTGCATGGATAAACGCCGATGTGCGCGAACCGAATGGCTTGCAAGAGGCGCTGAAGGGTGCCGACGCACTGATTTATGCGGTCGGCGTAGATTTTACGAAGGTCGCCGTGCAGGACCTATATGATGTCTATCATCTCGGTGTTGAGGCTGCGGCAAAGGCCGCGCAGGGCGCGGGCGTTAAGCGCTTCGTGCTCCTGTCATCTGCAGGGCGCGTGAGTACTGGCGACTTACCACCTGAATTACGGGCGTCGATGGACTCCAAGGCGAAGGGCGAAAGCGCACTCAAAACCTCAGGCATTGCCTACACGATTGTGCGTACCCCGGGGATATGGGATCGCGCGGGCGGGGAGTTGGGCATCATGTTGCTTCAGACCGACTTACCGTCTGGCGGCCCATACATGATCAATCGGGATGATATTGCTGCCGTTCTTGTTGAATGCGCGACAAACGACGGCGCACAGAATAAGGCCTTCACCATACTCAACGCGGCAACCTTCGAAGTGGGGTCATGGCGCAAAGCGCTTTCTGTATTGAAGGCGGACTAAAATATGCTCTGGACAGTATTCCGTCGTCTGGCGGCGGTTTTTGAAGCGACACCTCAGCTCAGAGACTCCACGGCCCCAATACTTCTGATCGGCCTCGGCTTAGTGCTGTCGAGTTGTGGCGGAAGCACGAGTCCTGTTGCTCAGGTGCAAACGGTTGTGCCCGGAACCCAGTTACACGGGATTCAAGGCCTGACATGGGGGCCAGACGGCAAACTCTATGCCGCTACGATGTCGGCACAGAAAATTAGTCGCATCGACCCGAAAGCGGGGAACGTTGAGACTTTGGTCGAGGCGCCAGAAGGCCAATCAGACGACGTCGCCGTGGGCCCAGATGGAACTCTTGCATGGACCGCGATGGTCGCCGGAGAGCTTCGCATTAAGCGTCCAGGCGAACCGGTTACAGTCTTGGCGCGCGACCTGCCAGGCATAAACCCTATCGCCTTTGGTCCTGATGGCCGCTTATTCGCGGCGACCATGGGGACGCCTAGCCGGCTGTGGGAATTCGATATTTCCGAATCTGCGCCGCCACGACTTGTTTCAGATACCGTTCAATTGCTGAACGGCTTCGAATTCGGACGAGACGGCCAGCTCTATGGGCCCTACTGGCAAGCCGGAATACTCGTTCGCATTGATATCGATACCGGCAAAGAAACCGTTCTCGCCAATAATCTCGGCACGCCATCCGCTGTCGCGTTGAATTCGGCGGGGGAACTCATTTCAGTGGACTACAACACTGGTGAAGTTCGCCGCACCAACCCAAGCACTGGGCAATCCATTATTATCACACGACTGGATCCTCCTCTTGATAACCTTGCGATCGGACCCGACGATACGATTTATGTGAGCGATACCGCGCGCAGCGGCATTGTCGCGCTTTCACCCGACGGCACTCTTGTGGAGCACGTCACTGGCGGCGCGTTTTCAACGCCGGGCGGGCTTGCAATGATAACCATCGATGGCAAGGAACTCGTCATCGTTGCCGATTCGACCGGATACAGATTTATCGATCCAAAGACTGGTGGAGTCACGCGGCCGAAATTCAATAGCCGTTTCGGAACTGGTTTGAACGTTGCGGCTTCACAGAAAATATTTGCCATTACAGATGCACGTATGGGGCGGGCGCATGTCATCGACATCGCGACGCGAGAATTGTTATTTGAAAAGGCTGACTTCAAAACACCCTATGGTGTCGCGGTATTGCCAAATCATGACGTTCTCGTTCTTGAATATGCGACCGGCACTCTATTGCGATGGAATGCGCAGGCAACAACTGTCGTAGCCGAAGGCTTACGGAAGCCCGTTGGTATTGCGGTGGAGTCTCCCGGTTCCGTCCTGATTACTGAACATGAGGTTGGGGCGATTACCCGCGTTACTCTCGCTGATGGCCATAAAGAGGAAGTCTTCAACGCCCTCCATCGGCCGGAAGGATTAGCCGTTATCGATAACGACCGCATAGCAGTTGCTAATGTTGGCGCCGGGGAAATCGTTGCCGTGAATCTAAAAACGTCGAAGAAGGTCGTTCTGGCATCAGGACTAGACTTCGGAGTATCTGCCGTGCGCGCGCCTGTGAGCGTGGGTTTGCCTACTGGGATAGCAGTATCCTCCGATGGCTCGATTTTCTTCAGCGAAGATCAACGCAACGCAATTTCCAAAATTGTTCTGGCGCCTTAAAGGATATCGCTCGTTGCACACTGCTGCAGCTTTGTGACGTCCGCACTCAACTGTCCCCTCCTGTGCCGGCCAGCACAAGTTGGCCTGTTTTGGCGGAGCTTGCGCCGCTGGCTGCTGGCGACGCTCACCAGTTTCGCAACCCCCGCCTCAGCGCCTGACTTCTGACAATAGAGCGCGCCGCGCGGGCGACGAGCGCCGGGTCGTGGCGTTCCAAGTCGGTGATGATGTCGTCGCGGGCGCTGGGCATGGCGAGTCCTTCCGTTATTTCGATACCTCATTCATATCCCACCCTGGATTTTTATACTGCGCCGGATCAAGGTCCATCTCATGCTCTTCCTCGCCGCCCTCGCCTTGACGTTGTCCGCTACCGCTCATGCGGCTGACGCGCCGGCGAGCAACGACCCCATCGTTCTGTGCGTGTCGCTGTCGGACGCCGATCAGAGTCACCCCGTCACCAGCGACGGTGTGGGCCGCGGTGTGTTCAAGCTGCGACGGGGCGATCTCACCCTTGACTGGGAGATCGCCTTCAAGAATCTGTCGGGGCCGATTGTCGAGGCCAATATTCATGGCCCCCAGCGTCCCGGCGCCAATGCACAGGCGCTGTTTCCGTTGGCCGAAAAAGCGGGCGCCGCGAGCCCGCTGAAAGGATCGATCGTCCTCACCGACGGCCAGCTCAAGTACCTGCTCAACAGCCGGATGTACGCCAATGTCACCACCGCCCGGCATCCGGCCGGTGAGATCAGAGGCCAGCTTCAGCGGGTCCGGCCGGGCGTCATCTGCCCGACGTTCTAAAGCGGAAAATCGACGTTTTCGGCTTGTCGCGCCTCAACCGCAGCCGGATACTTCCGCCGTGAAAATCCTCGGTCCGTTAACCTTTTCGCTCGCCACCCTGGTTGCGCCGGCAGGCGCCGCCGAAACCCTTGGCTTTGTCGTCACCGATTGGAAGACAGCGATTCATGAATCCCAATTCATGGACGAATGCCCCGAGGGCATGAACGCCGGCAACGACGAGTACTGGTGGCGCGCGCTGCCCAAGGATGAACGCGCAAGGTTGACCAACAACGGTACGACCCCGCCCGTGCTGCGCCAACATATGCCCAATCATCGCGGGCCGAATGGCGAAGACGTCTGCCAGGAGCCCTGGCTGTTCGACGATCCACCGCTGCTCACGGCCGAAGGCCCGACCTCGTACGGCATGAATCTCGATGGCACCGTCGACGGCGCCGCCACGGCCAAGACCTGCGGCCATGAGAAGTTCACCGGCGTCGACGACCGGCCCGCGGTCGACAATCAGCTCTATCGGTTGTTGGGATGCATCCACGGCTGGCGCAGCGACGGATTGATCGAGGTTTCGGCCAACGGCGCACGGCGCACCAACGGCCTTGGCATGATTCTGATCGAAGTGACCGGCGTCGACGACCGTGGCAACGACGACGATGTCACGGTGAGTTTCTTTCGCTCGATCGATCAATTCACCATCGATGCCGCCAACAACGTGCTGCCTTATGCCACCTATCGCATCGACGCCGCCGACGGTGTCGCGCGCTACGGCGGCAAGCTTAAAGGTCGCATCAAGGATGGCTTGATCACGACGGACCCCGGAAATCTGAGTTTGCCCTTCTATGGCAACTATGCGTTTCAGACGATCGACTTCCGCGACTTTAGGCTCGAACTCAAACTTGGCGACGACCCCAGCAGCGCCGAAGGCATGGTCGCCGGCTATTACGGTGTCGATCAACTATGGGAATTCGTCGGCGAGCTCGGCTGGCAGCCGACCGGAACCTATAGCTGTCCGGCGCTTTATGCGGCGATCCCCAAGCTTGCCGATGGCTATCCAGATCCAAAAACCGGACAATGCACGGCGCTGTCGTCGGCGTTCCTCATCAAGACGGTTGCGGCGTTTCTTCGTCATCCCGATGGTCGCGCGCAAACCGCTCGCGCCGAGGCAACGCAATGATTCGGCCGGCGCATCTGATTGCCTGTGTCTTGTTGTCGGCCCTGGCGGGTTGTGACCGGCCGGAGCCCGCGTCCGCCACCCACGATGGCCCGGTCGTCGCGCTGCGCCGTCTGACGCCCGAGCAGTACACCAACATCGTCGCCGACGTCTTCGGCCCGCGCATCAAAGTCGCGGGCTCGTTCGATCCGCTGGTGCGGACAGATGGTCTTCTGGCGGTGGCGACCGCCAAGGTCGCCATGACGCCGCCTGGCTTCGAACAGTTCGAGGCGGCCGCGCGTGCCGTTGCCGCGCAAGTGGTCGACGAGCGCAATCGTTCGACATTGATCCCCTGTGCCGCCGCCCCGTCGGAGACATTCGATCAGGCTTGCGCGCAGGATTTCTACCGCCGTGCCGGGCGGCTGCTTCTGCGTCGGCCATTGACCGACGCTGACCTCAATCCGCGCCTTGCACTGGCCGAAGAGGCAACCAAGGCCCGCAAGGATTTCGCTGCCGGGCTGGCCTCGGGCCTCAGCAGTTTTCTGACCTCGCCCGGGTTTCTCTACGTCACCGAGTCGGTGGGCGCCACGCAGTCCGACCGGCTCGACACCTACTCAATGGCGGCGCGGCTCAGTTTCTTCCTCTGGAACACCACACCAGATGAGAGTCTTCTGGCGGACGCTCAATCCGGCGCGCTCGGCACTGAAAAGGGCCTCAAGCGTCAAGTCGAGCGAATGCTGGCCTCGCCCCGCCTCGAACGCGGTGTGCGGGCGTTTTTTTCCGACATGCTTGGCTTCGAGAAATTCGCCGTGCTCGAAAAGGATACCGCGATCTATCCGAACTTCAGTCACACCGTGGCCCAGGACGGCCGCGAGCAGATGCTGCGCACGATCGTCGCGCACACCATGGTCGCGCGCGGCGACTATCGCGATCTGTTCACGACGCGAAAGACGTTCCTCAGCGACGCCCTCGCCCGCTTGAACCGCGTGCCGACGCCGACACCCGGCGGATGGGGACCGTTCGAATATCCGGACGGCGATCCGCGGGTCGGCATTCAGTCGGCGTTCGCGCTGACGGCGCTGTTCTCGCATCCCGGTCGGTCATCGCCGACGTTACGCGGTCGCGCCGTGCGGGAACATCTTCTCTGCCAGCGCGTTCCCGATCCACCGAGCGATGTCGATTTCACGCTGTTCACGCGAGCCGATCCTCATATCAAGACCGCTCGTCAACGGCTCGACGCTCACAGCAACAGCCCGGCCTGCGCCGGATGCCACAAGCTGGTGGACCCGATCGGCCTGACGTTGGAGAATTTTGATGGCGTCGGCCAGGTTCG
Organism: Alphaproteobacteria bacterium; assembly: GCA_016869315.1. Lineage (GTDB taxonomy): Bacteria > Pseudomonadota > Alphaproteobacteria > Rhodospirillales > Rhodospirillaceae > VGEM01. The sequence continues at coordinate 15,255 of VGEM01000059.1, forward strand.
GTTTGCCGACAATGGCGCGCCAATCGATACTAGCGGTACGCTCGATGGCACCGATTACACCGATCCCGCCGGCCTTGCCCGCGCGTTGCGCGACTCGCCGGCGGCGCCGGCGTGCCTGGTGACGCGGCTCTATTCCTATGGATTGGGGCGCGCTCCGGGCGCGGCCGATCGTGACGATGTCGGCGCGCTGCAGGACGCATTCGCGGATGCAGGGTATCGGTTGCCCGACTTGCTGAGGGCGATCACCACCGACAGGTTGTTCTACCGTGCGCCGGCCCCCGTCGAAACCAGGACCGCGAGTCGCTAGGATCGAGTCATGGCATTTCTGAAATCGCCCGCACCGCGTCGCAATGTATTGAGAGGCGTTCTCAACGGCCTCGGCGTTTCCGTCGCGCTGCCGTTTCTCGACGCCTTTCTGAACGA
>VGEM01000060.1 GCA_016869315.1 Alphaproteobacteria bacterium
CTGCTGGCGCTCCGCGCCGCCAAGCGCGCTGCCTTTCAGGAGCGCGACCGAATACTCGTTTACCGCAAAGGCCCGAGCCTCGTCCATGAACGCGGCCAGGCTCTCGGGTTTTGGCGAGACCTTGTTGTGATACCACGCGGCCGCGGCATAGGTCGGTAGGAAACCGACATGCGGCATGTTGTTGCCCTTGCCGAAATCGGCGGTGTGAAAATCCAGGATCGATGAAATCAGCAGCACGCCGTTGACGGCGATACCGTTCCAATCGCCTTGCAGCGCCTGGACCAGGCGCGCGGCACGCGTCGTGCCGTAACTCTCGCCGGCGATGTACTTGGCCGAGTTCCAGCGACCGTGCTTGGTGATCCATTGGCGGATGAACGTCGCGATCGATTCGGCGTCTTCCTTCAATCCCCAGAAGTCGGCTTCCTTTGATTTGCCCATGGCGGTCGAATAGCCGGTGCCGACCGGATCGATGAACACCAGGTCGGTCACGTCGAGCAGGCTCAGCGGATTGTCCTCGATGGCGTACGGCGCCGCGCCGGCGGGGCGGCCATCGCTGGGGACAACGATGCGCTTCGGCCCAAACACGCCCATGTGCAGCCAGAGCGAGGCCGATCCCGGGCCGCCGTTGAACACGAACGTCACCGGCCGCGTGCGCGGATCGCCGAGATCTTTCTTGGTATAGGCCGTGGTGAAGATCGAGGCAGTGTTTTCGCCTTTGTCGTTTTTCAAGAACGTTTCGCCGGCGGTGACGACATAGATGAGACGCTCGTTATTGAACGTACCCGTGAACTCGCGGGTGAAAGTTTTGGGCTCGCGCTTTTCCTCGTCTTTCTCCTTGTCCTGATCGTCACCCTTGCCAGATTTTGCCACGGCGGACTTTTCGGGGGCGCCTTCGTCGCCTTCCTGAGCAGTGGCAGGCACGTTCGACGCGAGGGCAATGGCCAGGATGAGGGCCTGAATCCAATGGATGGACATGGTGGGAACCGTCTACGCTGTGGGACTGGATCAAATCTAATGTAGGTGAAGTCCATGGGGAATACTAAGACGATCCTCGGCGCAGCGCTTCTTTTCGCGGGCGCCGTCTCCGTATCGGCGGCCGATCGATACAAGGTCGAAACGCTCGTGCCCGGCTCGCCGATGCACGGTGTTCATGGCCTGGCGATCGGACCCGATGGCGCCGTTTATGCCTGCAGTCTTACCGGTCATGCGATCTACCGGATCGATCGCCGGTCGGGCGAAACCACCGTCCACGTCGGATCGCCGCGTGGCAGCTGTGACGATCTCGCGTTTTCGACCGATGGCACGCTGGCCTGGACCAATGGCGGCGCTGCCAGCGTGTTCACACGGGATTCCGGCGGCAAGATCGCGGCGGTCGCGACCGGAGTGCCGGGGCTCAATTCGATCAACTACGCCAAGGACGGGAGGTTGTTTTTCACGCGCATCTTCGGCGGCGACGGTCTTTACGAGGCCAATCTCGCCGGCGGTGCACCGCGGGCCGTCGTCGAGAAGGTCGGCGGATTGAACGGATTCGAGATCAAGGACGGCTTTGTTTACGGCCCGCTGTTTTTCAAGGGCAAGGTGGTCAAGGTCGATACTGAAACCGGCGCCATGACCGATGTTGCGACCGGCTTTATGCAGCCGGCGGCGGTCAATTTCGACCCCCAGGGCCGATTGGTCGTGCTCGACTACACCACGGGCGAAGTCATGCGGCTCGAGGGTGAAGGTCGTCACCTGCTGGCGACACTGCCGCCGCCGATCGATAACCTCGCCATCGCCGCCGACGGAAAAATCTTTGTCTCGAGTTCGGCCTACAACGGCATCACCGAGATCGACCCCGAGACTTTGGCGACCCGTCGGCTGACGTGGGGCGGCCTGAGCGCGCCGGGGACGGTCGCGGTCGAGAGCCTGAACGCGCGCGACACATTGTTTGTTGCCGACGCCTGGGGGCCGCGCACTGTCGATCCATCCACTGGCACGGTCACAGCGCTGCCGCGCACGCCCGGTGTCGCGGGCGCCACGACGCTGACAATCGCCGGCGACAAATTCCTTCTCGCCAATGTCTGGCCGTTCGGCGTGGTGCAGGTGGTCGATCGCGCCAACAACAAGCTCATCGCCAATCTTCCCGGTTTCGGCGCGCCATACGGCCTACAACCCGTGTCCGACGGCTTCATCGTCGCCGATTACAAGGCCGACCGTCTGATCCATGTGGATAACGACAAGGACAACACGCGACGGCCGTTGCCCGCCAATCTCGATGGGCCGGTGGGCCTTGCGGATGCCGGCGGCGGGGTCTTCTACGTCACCGAGTACGGCAAGAAAGACAAGCGCGGGCGCTTTCTGAACGGCATGGTGAGCAAGGTTGACTCAGCGTCCGGCGCACGCACCGTGGTCGCCCGGAAACTCAACCGTCCCGAAGGGATCGCGATTGCCGGGGATGGCCGGCTGATCGTCGCCGAAACCGGCGCGCGACGCGTCATCGCGCTCGATCCGGCGGGCAAGAAGAAGCCGGAGGTGCTCGCCGAAAAACTTGCGCTCGGTCTCGATGTCGGCGACCACGTCGCGGCGCCGTTCATGCCGACCGGCGTGGCGGTTGGCGCCGATGGCGCGATCTATGTGACAGGCGATGTGGACAATGTGGTCTATCGCCTGACCGCGATCCGCTAGTACCTGGACTCGCGATTAGCTGATACATCCCCCTCACCGCCTCGCCCCGCCCCGCCTTCGCCAAGGCTTCGGCGGGTTTGGGTGTTAGTCCACCGAAGCTGCGCAGCAGCGAAGGTGGATCGGCACCGTCTCCCCAGCGGGGAGAGGGTTGGGGTGAAGGGGTAGTGCGACGAGGCAGCCAATTGCAAATTCGAGTCTTAGTGCACCATGAAGAGGGGCACCTTGGTTTTCTCGAGGAGGTGCCGAGTCACCCCGCCCATCACCATCTCGCGCAGATGACTGTGGGTGTAGGCGCCCATGACGATCAGCTTGGCGCCGACGCGATCAGCCAGCATCAGGAGCGTATCGCCCGCGGTGTCTTCTTTGATCTCAGCCAGGTGTCGCTTGCTCTTGACGCCATGCCAGTCGAGGTAGGTTTCGAGATCCTTGGCGCCGATGCCCTCATCTTCGTCGGCCGGCGCGTCGGCGGTGAGGATATGCACATGATTGGCCCACCTGAGGAGCGGTAACGCCGCGGTAACGGCGCGGGCGCCTTCGCCGGAGCCGTTGAAGGCGATGGCGATCGAATTCCACGGCGCATCGGCCAGGGCGTCGGGCACGACCAGCATCGGCCGCTTGGCGCGTAGCAGTCCCGCCTCGAACACCGCGATGGAATCGAATCCTGTCTCGTCAGTTGGTCGGGTGACAACGACCGTCTCGGCCAGTCGGGCCATCGTCGAAAACGCCCCGGCGCCACCGACATCGCCAACCCATTCGGCGCTCGGCGCCGTTTCGGGCGGCTTCTTGGTGGCGGACGGGACAGCGTGTTTTTCGCGCGCATTGGCGAAGGCGTTTGCCGCCAGCGCTTCGGTCCTGTCGTTATGGGCGATCAGCGACTCGGCAACCTGGCCCGAGTACATGCCGATATTACCGCCGATGCCGCCGAAATAGATGTAAGGCGGCACGCCCTGGCGCACATAGCATCCAACCACGTGGCCATCGGTCGCTTTAGCCAATTTGAACGCGGTTGATGCAACCGCGCCCGAATCTGATCCGCCGGAGATGGATGCGAGAATGCGCCGAATTGCCATGAGTGCCTCCTGCCAGATGTGGCGGTGAGGCGATGGTAGGGCAGTTGGGCCAAGCCGCTTTGACGCGGGTCAAACGCGACCGTTGTCGTTACGCCCGAAATGAAACTCCGCGCATTGACGATATTCCTAATAAGGAATATTATTGTTTATATGGCATGGTTGGTCGAATACACCGACGAGTTTGGTGCGTGGTGGGAGGCTCTTTCCGAACGGTACCACATTTCAATCATGGCCCATGTTGGGGAGTTGGAACGGCGAGGCCCGAGTCTTCCATTTCCATATTCGAGCGGAATCGAGACATTCCGGCACAGACACATGCGAGAACTGCGCGTTCAGGTCGGCGGCGATCCGATTCGAATTTTCTATGCGTTCGACCCTCGGCGCGCAGCAATTTTGCTGATCGGAGGTAACAAGCGTGGTGACCGGCAATTTTACCGTCATTTCGTTCCGATCGCAGACCGGCTCTATGACGAGCACTTGAAAGAAACTGAAAGGGAGAAGAAACGTGGCAGGTAGGCACTCGTTTGCGAAGCTTCGCGCGAAACTAACACCAAAGGCACGGGCGAGAGCCGAGGCTATGGCCCTCAGGCTCCGCGCCGAGATGGACTTAGCCGAAATCCGCCGCGCCCTTCAGCTCTCGCAGCAAGAGCTGGCGAAGGAGCTTCGCATTGGACAAGCGGCGATCGCCAAATTGGAGAAGCGGACCGACATGTACGTCAGCTCACTGCGTCGCCTCGTCAAAGCCATGGGCGGCGAGCTGGAAATCGTTGCCCGATTTCCAAGCCACAATGTGAGAGTGAGAAATTTTCAGGACTTGCGGAACGGCGCTTCGAACAAGCCGACGCTGCGAGTGGTCTGACTAGGGCAAGTCACTCTGCCGCCGCACGAGTCTACGCGTGTGGCGTCACAGTCGGCGCGGCGTCGATCGCCCAGCCTTTGGCGAAGCGACGGGCGGGCGAAGGGATGGCGAAGGCCTTTCCGTCAGCCGCAGCCGCCATGGCTTCGAGGTCGATTCTCCAGCCGCGCCGTTCGAACTCTTTCAGCTTGTCGCGGAAGCTGACGATCACCAGATCGGACTTCACCAGTACTTCCTCGGTCGAAGACTCTGGCGTGCAGAAGGGCGCGAGGCGTTCGACCACGACCTTGTCTTGCAACATGACGATGTTGTTGCGTTCGTTCACCGGCGTGTCCATCTCAGGTTGGGTGCGGAAGTTTCGCGCCTGCAGGAACCAGCGCTTGATGTGATGGCGATCGACCGGTGTGGTGAAGGTGTACTGATGCGCCCAGGCGATCGGCGAGAAGTGGAGCTTGGTCACCGATTGACCGACGCCCCAGGTGGTCGAACCAGCTTCCATTTGGCCGGCGCCCTTGAGACCTTTCATTTTCTCGTGCGGCAGGTCGGGTGAAACAAAAGTGGTCATGGTGCCGACGCCCCAGACGTGCTCGTGCACGGCGAGGTCGGGCACGTCATAGTCGGCGCGCTCGCCCTGATAACCCATTGAGGGGTGCACGAATTCGGTGTGTGCCGGGTCGAGCGAATTCTCCATGGCCCGCTGCCAGTCGGCGCGCCAGCCGAAGGCCTGCACGGTCGTGCGCCATGCCGGGTCGGCATATTCGGGCATGTCGATAATCGGCGGGCGCTCTGATTCCGGGAGGTCGCCGAGGAAGCAGAACACCAGCCCGTATTTCTCTTCGATCGGATAACTGTCGACTTTGGCGCGCGCTGGAATCTTGCCGTCCTTTCCGAGGGATGGAATTTTTGTGCAGGCGCCGTCACCCTGGAATTGCCAACCATGATAGGGGCACTCGACGCAATCGCCCTTCACCTTGCCGTTGGCTAGCGATGCGCCGCGATGGACGCAGACGTTCGACAGGCAATATGCTTTGCCCTTGCTGTCGCGGAACAGCACGAACTCAAAGCCCAGCATTTTCGCGTGCAGGGGTTTGTCGGTCAGCTCGCGGCTTTCGGCGGCGACATACCAGAAGTTCATGAACATGGCGGTTCCCCGGCGGACTATTTGATGTCACCACTTTAATCCCAGGGCGAGAATTCGGCGAATCCCGGCGGTGGCAAAGCCCGCGCTGTGGATTATCATGGCGCATCGCCAACGCTGTCCGGAGGGAAACCATCATGGCCGCCAAGACTGATCGCGCAACGCACACCAGCGACTACGTCAAGAACGATACCCACAATGCCGTGTTCATGGGCAACCCGGTGATCGACGACATGATGACGGCGATTATTTCGCTCAGCTCCGATGTCTGGGCGGTCAAGCGCCGGCAGAAGGTGATGGAGAGCCTGCTCGCGTCGAAGGGCATCACGCGCGAGATGGTCGAGAATTACATGCCGACCGAGGCCGAAACCGCCGAATGGCAATCGGAACGCGACACCTACATTCGCCGCACCTTCTCGCACATGGCGCGCACCGCCGAGGTCGCCATCGATGCGCCGCAGAACAAGTAGGCGGGAGGAATCGTCATGTTGAATCGTCGATCCTTCGGCGCCGCCACCACCGCCCTCACGGCCATCGGCGCGCTATTCCAGAGCCGCAAGGCCGCGGCGGCAAAGCCATCGTGGGATGTCGAAATCCGCGGCACCGATCGCCGGCTTGAGCGATTGCCCAAGCTCGATATCGAGAGCCAGCAGGATTTTCTCACCGGCTTTCGCATCTGGGTGAACACCGATCTTCACCGCGCCGCCCAGGGGCGCGCCAATGCCATTCTCAAGGCCAAGGGTATCGAGCCCGGGTCTGACCCCGCCAATGACGTCGTCGTCAAGACGATCTCAAGCGATCCTGTGGTGGGCCTGCATTCGCGGGCGTGGATCGGCGGCCATCAGCTGATGTGGAAGTCGCTCTACGACGAGTTCCATCAAAACGCCGACCTGTACCTCAAGGAACTGGAAGCGGCCGACAAAGCGGGGCCGGGTATTCTGGAACTCAATCCGAATCTCGAATTGCCGCGCTACACGACCCACGAAATTCACCTGGAACCCGGCGGTTATGTCGGCGATCCTTTTGCCGGCTATATGTACCACTACGCCACCAACACCCACTTCACCGGCAAGAACTACCAGGACCAGATGCATATCACGGCAGCGTCCAGCGTGCCCGTGCCAAAGGATGGCAAGATCAAGCGTATCCTCGATCAGGGCTGCAGCAGCGGCCAGATGTCGGTGGCATTGAAACAACGCTTCCCCGACGCCGAGGTGTGGGGCATCGATGTCGGCGCGCCGATGCTGCGCTATGCCCACATGCGGGCGATCGATCTCGGCGTCGACGTCAACTTTTCGCAGCGGCTGGTCGAGGATTCGAAATTCCCCGACAACCATTTCGACATCGTCACGTCTTACATCATCCATCACGAGATGACGCAAGAAGCGACCCGCCAGACTTTCAAAGAGGTCATGCGCATCTTGCGGCCGGGCGGCGTGTACTACCCGGTCGACATCTATACCAGCCAGCCGGTGTCGAAGGACGCCTACACCAAATACCGCGCCTGGATGGACAGTCGTTGGAATTGCGAACCGTGGCGCCTCGATTATGCGGCGATGGATTTCCCGAAGGAAATCTCGGCCGCCGGTTTTCACGTCAATCAAGACGGCCCACCCGGATGGGAGGGGCGGCGTTACAACATCGTCGCGGTGAAGCCGGCGTAAAGGTGCGTACCTATCGATCAAGCGATGGACGGTCATGCCGCGCGACTGCGCGGCATCCAGAGGTTTTTGTTTGCGGAACGATCAAATACCTCTGGACCCCGCGGATGGGCCGCGGGGTGACGAGCGATTGTTGCTGGGTTTTGCGGTGACTCTCTCATCCCTCGACCACGTCACCATTCACTGCGCCGATCTCGCGCGGTCGCGGTCGTTCTATGTCGACGTCCTTGGCATGACTGACGGCGATCGCCCGGCGTTTCGTTTTCCGGGGGCGTGGCTCTATCTTGGTGATCGTGCGGTGGTGCACTTGGTGGCCGAGCAGGGCGCGGCGGGGCCGGGCACCGGCACGCTCGATCACATTGCATTTGATGCCAGCGGCCTCGACAGCGTCCGCACGCGCCTCAAGAAAAAAGGCGTCACCTTCACCGAGCAGGGCGTGCCCGGCGGGCAGCTCTATCAAATCTTCCTGCACGACCCCGACGGCGTGAAGGTCGAACTCAATTTTCGGGCTTGAAAGCAGAAGCCCCGCTCTCGGCGGGGCTTCGTGTCTTACTCGGCGGCTTGGGCCATCTGCTGTTTCGGCGTCACCAGCGGCACCGGATCGAGCACCCAGCCCTTATCCTGCCGGCGGGCGGGCGAGGGGATGGCATAGACCACGTCGCCCTTGGCCCGAGCGGCATTGACGCCGTCCATGTCGATCTTCCAGCCGCGTCCTTCGAACTCGTCGAGCTTGTCGCGATAGTGCAGCACGCCCTTGTCGTGCGGCATCAGCAGTTCCTTGGTGCGCGAATTCGGCGTCAGCACCGGGCGGAGGCGATTGACGACGACGATGTCCTGGCCCGCCACCATCATGTTCCGCTTGTTGACGGTTTTGTCGTAGATGCGATTGAGCCAATCGTACTTGGAAATGAAGATATTGCGCATGTTAACGAGGAAGACGCGCGTCTTGTTTTCTTCGATCGGCGCCTCGAACATGTACTGGTGCATCCAGAATTTTTCCGACAGGTGGATCCAGGTCCACATATGGTTCGGACCATAGGTGCCGGAGCCCGCCTGCAACTTGCCGTGGACTTTGCGGGCGCGGCGGAACAGCCAATGACGAAGCGGCGGCGCGTCGAAGGTGTGCATGAACCCCCAGCCCCAGGGGTTCACCTGAGACGGTTCGAGTTCGTGGACTTTGTATTCGGACTCGCGTTCGCCTGAATAGCCATGGGTCGGGTGCACATATTCGTTGTGCGCCGGGTCCATGCCGTTTTCGATCGAGCGCTCGTAATTGTAATCGACGTCGAACGACATCACGGTCGCGCGCCAGCCGTCGGTTCCGTACTCGTCGATCGGCATGATCGGCGGCCGTTCGGCCTCGGGCAGATCGCCGAGGAAGGCGAAGACCAGGCCGTATTTTTCCTGGACCGGATAGCTGTCGACGCGGGCGCGTGGCGGGATTTTGGCGTTGATGCCAAGCGACGGGATGCGGGTGACGACACCTTCGGTGTTGAAGCGCCAACCGTGGTACGGGCACTGAACGGTGCCGTCTTCCTTGCACTTGCCGCCCGACAGCGCGCCACCGCGATGGATGCAGGTGTCCGACAGCACCGCCGCTTTGCCGTTCTTGTCGCGGAAGGCGACGAAGTCGTGCTTCAGCATGCTGATGTGGATCGGCTTGTCGGTCAGATCGGTCGAGATGCAAACCGGGTACCAGAAATTGACATACATGAGGGGCTCCTTCGCCAGCGGCCGATAGTCTTTCGGAAAGAATACCACGACAGATCAGCCTCGCGCGACCCATCCAATGGCTTTGGCCACGCCTCGGTGGCGTGAAACGTCAGGCAATTGCTTGATTTTGCTATAAATCAACGCTGCCGGGACATCTGCCGGCCGATCGGTCCAAAAAAGAGCCCTGCCGAAGCCGGGCTCAACAAGGCTGTGACGAGGGGGTCTGGCCTTAGGCGCGCGCGCCAAAATTGTACCATCCGCCGGAGCCGTGTTCCGGCGCCGGGATTTCGCCCGCGATAAACCGCGCGAACTTATCGTCGCCGAAGGTGGCGCGATTCGGGATGGTGATCTCATAGCAGTTCTCGCGCTTGAACCCGGCTTCGACGCACAAAGCGGTCGGGTTCTGCGAGCGGAAAGCGGTGTAGGCCGGCTCGTTGTTGTTGAGCGTGTCCCAGTCCCAGAAGAAGTTCATGAACGGATCGAGATCCTTGTGGGGCGGCAGTTCCATATGGAACATGAAACCGCCTGGACGAAGCAGGCGTTTGCATTCGGCGAGGATTTGACGCGTCACCTTCACCGGCAATTCGTGAAAAAAGAAACTTGAAACGATGAGATCGAAACTCTGATCGGCGAAATTGGAGTGCGCCGCGTTCTGTTGGCTGAAATTGATCGGCAGTCCATAGGCTTCCGCTTGGGCGTGGCCCCAGCGCAGCAGAGGTGCCGCAACATCGATCCCGTGCACTTCTGCGTCGGGGAAATGGTCCAGATAGGGAAACAGGTTCTTGCCCGAGCTCGTGCCCATGTCGAGAATGCGCTTGGGTTTGAAGTCGGGATACTTGGACTTGAGATAAAATGCGACCGACTCGCCGACGCCGCCGTTGCGGCCTTTCGAATCCTTGCGCCAGCTGAGGCCGCCGGCGAACACGCTGCCGCCAAACGCCGTCACGGCGCCTTGTGCCACGTCGTCCTTGGTGTGCTCGGTATGGAAGCAGCCAGGGATCAGGTGAACGTCGATTTCGGAAACGTAGCGTGGAACTTCAAGCGTGGGATCGAGCGTGAGTGAGCCGCCGGCGGGATTGGTTGCCGCGGCCTGCCGGGCGACCGAGATCATGTCTGGCAGCGCCCGTTCGACCGGTTCCTGGACGCTGGCCCACACCATCTCCTGGGCGTTATAGCGAAGCGAGCTATAGAAATGCGTGACGTCATTCTTCGCCATCGCCTGATCGGCCTCGCGGCCGTTGCGTGGTGTGTGACCATGTCTTGCCTTGAACGCAGGCGCCTCAAGCATGTCATAGGCGGATTTCATCTTGCCGCGCATATCGGTCAGAACGAACTTGCGCATTGCGCTCACCAGCCGCTGGCGGCTGATCTCGTCGTGCGTGGGATGATAAAGGTGGTCGATCAGCGGGAGTTTCCCGGTCTCGGCCTTGGTCAACGGAGCTTCGGGCATGGTCATCTCCTCACGCAAACAGGCTTCCACATCCCATTTTACAGAGGCGCAGAGAGCCTGTCAGCCAGCAGATATTTTATTCATGTGAATTACGCTTTAGTTGCCGCGAAGACAAACCACAGCGCGCCATTGCCGTGGGTCGGAGCCGGGATCTCGCCCTTTGACCAGCGCTGGAATTTGTCGGCGCCGAAGCTCCGCCAGTTCGGGATGAACGCGTGGAAACTGTCGTTCGCCTTGAAGCCGGCCTTGACCAACATGTCGCGCGGCACCTGGGCGCGATATTCGCAGTAATCCTTCTCGTTGTTGGCGTAGCCGTCCCAGTCGAGCACCATGCTGTAATAGGGGTCTACCTCGCAGTTCGGCGGCAACTCCATGTGGGCGACCATGCCGCCTTTCGCCAGCAAGCGATGATTCTCGCGGAGAATTTGCTTTGTCAGCACCACCGGAATTTCGTGGAAGAAGAAGCTCGACACGACCAGGTCGAAGTAGCCATCGGGGAAATTCGTTGCGCCAGCATTTTGTTGTGACAAGTGCACGCGCTTGCCGCGGGCTTCCCACATGGCGTGCCCCCAGCGTAGACCCGGCGCGCACACGTCGACGCCATACAGTTCCGCGTCTGGATAAACGTCCTGATAGGGCACGAGATTGCGGCCATTGCCCGTGCCGACGTCCAAAATCCGCTTCGGCGCGAAATGGGGGAACTTCTGCTTGAGATAGTTCGCGATCGTCTCGGCCACGCCGCCCGGGTTCTCCTTGCGATGCGGCAAGCCGCCTGCGAACACGCGTCCGCCGAAACTGGTGACCGCGGCCTGCGCGACATCGTCTTCGCAGTACTCGGCGGCGAAGGTGCCAGGGATGTGGTGCATTTCTTGATCGCGGATGTAGTCGGGGACCTTGAACGAGGGATCGAGTTTCAGGGTGCCGCCGGCCGGATTGCGCCGGCGCGCCTCGGCAAACGACGCCTGCAGCTTGGGATGCGTCGCTTCGATGTCATCCATCACGGACGGCCAGGGCATTTCCTGACCATGCAAACGGAGGACGGAGTAGATCCTGAAGTGGCTGTTCTTGAGCATCAATTGTCGGACTTCGTTGAGGTCCTTCGGGGCGCGGCCGCGGGCCCTTCGAAACGCGGGCGCTTCGGCGGTTTCGTAGGCCGCCTTCATTTCGGCACCCTTGTCGACCAAGACATGCTTGCGAAAGGCGCTGATGAAGCGCTGTCGCATCAGCCGGTCATGCGGCGGGTTGAACAGGGTTTCGACATCTGCCAGGCCGGCCTGTTCGACCGGTGAAAGCGGAGCTTCGGGCATGGCTGGAACCTCACATCAACTGCACGCAATGGCCGGGCAAATCATAACCGGGCCGCCGAAAAGCATCAAATAGGTTGGATTTGACGCATATCAATGCCAAGCCACTGGCCCCCGACGGCGGCATCACCTACACCTGCCGGAAGATGAATCACGAAATCAAAGGAATGAATTCTTTTTGGGGGGGGTGCCGCGCTGCTCTCCGTGATCGTCGGCGTTCTTGCGCCTAGGGCGGCGCACGCCCAATCCACCGACGCCCAGGAAGTCGAGCGCCTGTGCGGTAGTTGTCACAGTTACGATCCGGGCGCCGTGGCCATGCAGGGTCCCCATTTTCGCCGTGTGTTTGGCCGCAAGGCCGGGAGCGTCAGGGGGTTCGTTTATTCCGAGGCGCTCCGCACACTTGACATTGTGTGGAACGAGGCGACCCTGACGGCCTACTTATCCAATCCGCGCGAGTACTTGCCGGGAACCAAGAAAGTGCAGCCCATTCGCGAAGCCGAGGCCTTGCGCCGGGCTATTTCTCATCTCAAGGCGACACAGTCGATGCCGAAGCCGGCAGGTACGCCATGAGGGCGGTGCGAACCCAGAAAATCTATGCGCCGTCTCGATATGGGCAGATGCATGTCGTCTGCGCGGAGCCAGTCGCTGGTCATGCGCGCACACCCGTCGTGTGCTTTCACCAAAGCCCGTCGTCCGGTGCGCAATACAAAGTCTTTCAGCAAGTCATGGCGACGGATCGCCTGGTCCTTTGTCCTGACACGCCAGGCTTCGGCGGATCGGATGGCCCGTCCTCGCCCGTCACCATTCCTGACTACGCCGCCGCCATGGCCGAGATGCTGGATCATCTGGGATACGGCGCAGGCCGAAAGGGCGGCGTCGATGTCGTCGGATGCCATACCGGTACGCTGATCGGAACGGCTTTGGCGGGATCGCGATCCGATCTGGTGCGCAAACTCGCGTTGCCGAGCCTCGCGCTTTTCACCGAAGACGAACGGGCAAAGATGAAGGCGCAGTACGGCGGGCCACAGCCGATCTTGACCGACCCCGATTTCGTCCCCAAGGTTTGGCGTCAGACGGTGATTGATGGATCAAAGGATTTCACGCCTGAGCGCCGCTTGGAATTGTTTGCGGAGCGTCTCAGGTCGGGAACGCGTGCCTGGTTCGGGCCCGAAGCTTCGCTCAAATTCGATTGTGCAACCGCGCTCAAGGCTGTCACGCAACCGGTGTTGTTGCTGGTCCTGAATGAGATGCTGGGGCCAAATACGCGCCGTGCAGCCGACATCGTCAAAACGGCGACCGTTATCGACATCAGTGATCGCGCCGGCCATGGCGCCTGGGATTCTGACCCCGAGGCGCTCGCGAAACCGATCCGCGCATTCTTCGACGCCTAACCTCGCGCATGCAGGTCTGGTTTGCCTTCATCGGCCGAAACGCTCGTTTCCTGAGCTTTGGCTTGGGGCTCAATATCTTCATCTCGGTCGCGCAGACCTATTTTATTTCCTTGTTCAATAACGACTTCCAGGACGCCGTCGGCCTGACCCACGGCGAGATGTCGACGATCTACGCCATTGCCATGTTTGCGGGCTCGGTGTCGATGCTGTGGTCCGGTCGATTGATGGATTCGATGGATCTTCGATTGTTCGTCGCCGGAAACCTGATTCTGATGGCGATCTGCTCCGCGGCGCTGGCCGAGGTCGAGTCGATCTGGGTGCTGTTTATCGGTCTCTATGGCGTGCGGTTTTTCGGTGGCAGCCAATTGGGCCTCGCCTGTCAGGCCAGCACCGCGCGCTACTTTGACGACGATCGCGGCAAGGCGGCAAGCGTCACCAGCGCCGGACACACGCTGGGATTTGCAATGTTTCCGCTGCTCGGTGCGCTGGCGATCGCGGCGTTCGGCTGGCGCGACACTTGGTGGGCAATCGCCGCCGTGATGCTGTTCATCGTGCTGCCGCTGACCATGTATCAACTTGCCGGACAGACCGAGCGTCATCGCCGTTATCTCGCGCGAATGGCAAGCATGGAATCCACCCACGAGCGAAAAGACGAACGAAGCCTGACGCTCGGCGAAATGCTGCGCGATCGCCGGTTCTACATGGTGATCCCGGGGATGCTGGCACTGCCGGGAATTCTGTTCACCTTTCAGTACCACCAGTTGGCCCTGATCGAAGAAAAGCAGTGGAGCCTGCCGACCTTCGCTGCGAGTTACATCCTGTTCTCGGCAACGGGCGTCATCACCAACATCATCGGCGGCCACATGGTCGATCGTTACGGTTCGCGACGGCTATTGATGTGGTACGTGGTGCCGATGATTCCGGCCTTGATGATCTTGGCCTTCGTCGACCATCCCATTGCCATTCCCCTGTATATGATTGGGATGGGCGCGACCTTTGGCTTTGGTCTGGTCGGTAATGTCACCGTGTGGGCGGAAATATTCGGCAGCCTGCATATTGGCGCCATCCGCGGCTTCACGATTGCACTCAATACCACGATCGCCTCGATCACCATGGCGCTGACCGGATGGTTGATCGATTGGGGCATATCGTTGTCGGCCCAGGCATTTGCCGCGGCCATGATCACGGCC
>VGEM01000061.1 GCA_016869315.1 Alphaproteobacteria bacterium
GAGTAACGAGGCCAAGTTCTCTTCCGACTCCTTGGTCGCCGCGTCGACACACGCGGCTGCATTGGCGTCTGCGATCCGGCCCGTTTCGGGGCCGGCACCAAGGCCAAAGTCGGGCAAAGCGCGCCGCGCTGCCAGTGCAATCTGCCAGTGGGCAACCTCATGAAAAACGACGCTGGTCTCGGACCGGGTGCGGATGGCGTGGCCGTCCCAGCTGAAGGCGGCAGCGGGCTCCTCGTCGATCGTCGCGATGTCGAATTGCCTGGCTAGGTAGATCGCTTTGTGTCGGCCGAGATGGAGATCGGCGGTGAGGTTGGGGGCGAGACGGAGCGTGACGGCAATCCGATCGAAGGCCCGGCGCGCCGGGTCTTCGAGGCCCCGCCGAAACCGGGCGAGCATCGCCGGCAGCACGGCAGGATCGATTGGCGTCAGCATCATGGCGCCGGACTCAGCACGGCGATTTGCTCGGGATGAGTGATCTCGACGGCGGGGCCGCCACGCGCGCCAATCCAGCCGCGCACTTCGATTTCGGTACCCTTCAGCGACAACAGATCAATCGCGGCGAAGGCGGGCCAATCGCGCTTTCCGACCGAAACGGTAAAGTCGGAGCGAAAGTCGTCGCCGAAATTGAGGAAAATCCTGTCTTTGGTTTTGGCCGTTGCGGCGACCCGCCCGACGACGATTTGATAGCTGTCGGTATCGGCGACAAGGCCCGTCTCGTCGGCACGGCGGATCGCATAATAGGAATGCGCCCAGATGCCGCGCTTGGCTTGGCGAGCTTCAGCCTCCAGCGCTCGCATCTCGGCGGCTAGCCGGCGGTTGTCGGGAAAGGTGTACATCCGCGCCCAGCCGAGCCGCAGCATTTCGCCCTGGATCCAAAGGCCGTCGTCGCGCACGACATGGGCGAGCGTGCGCCCGTTGCGATCACGCTCGGTGTCGCCGAGGCGCAGACTGACGGCGCGTCCATCGACCAACGCGACCAGGGCGGCGCGAGCCTCTTCGCCCAGGGGCCAGGCCTTGAATCCATTGCGACCCAAGGGAATTTTTGGCGCCTGCAAGCCGATCAGTCGGATATCGGCAGAGGCGTGCTTGAGGCGAATGGTATCGCCGTCGATCACCTCGGCCACCGGTCCGCCCGCGCCGCCCTTGAGGTCATCGAGACGCTGGGCGTGCGCCGCGGCGAGCCACAGCGCCGTAAGGACGCCGACAATTCGTATTAATCCCGCCATGATGCGTCCCTATATAGTCGCGGCGAAATAGTGCGGAGTTCAGAATGCAATACCGATGCCACCATACCACATTGACGCGCCGCAGCCTGCTGGGCGGCGGCACGGCCCTGGCTTGCGGGTGCGTCATGTTGTCGGGCTGCGCAGCCAATCCGGCGACCGGCAAACAGTCGCTGCTGGGTTTGTCCTCGATCAACGACGACATTCGCACCGGGACCAAGGCCTACCCCGAGGTGATTGCCGCGTTCGGCGGGGCCTACAATCAGGACCGTCTGCAAAGCTATGTCACGTCCATCGGCCGAAAGATCGTCGTCAACACCGAATTGCCCGACCTTCCCTACGAATTCACCGTTCTCAACAGCCCGATCATCAACGCGTTTGCTTTGCCCGGCGGCAAGATCGCGCTGACCCGGGGCTTGATGGCGCTGGCCAGCAGCGAAGCGGAAATTGCCGGCGTCCTCGCCCACGAAGCGGGTCACGTCAACGCCCGGCACGCGGCGCAGGGCCAGACCCGATCGACAATCACCAACATTGGCCTCGCCGTTCTTGGCATCGCCACCGGTTCGCGGGAACTGGTCAACCTTGGACAATCGGTCGCCGGTACGCTGCTGCAGAAGTACAGCCGGAATCAGGAACTCGAAGCCGATTCGCTCGGCGTCCGGTATCTCACCCGGACCGGCTACGACCCCGCCGCCATGGCCTCGATGCTAGGCTCGATGCGCGAGCAGAGCCAGGTCGAGGCCGAAATGCAGGGCCTGCCGCCCGGCGCCGTCGACGAGTTCAACATCATGGCCTCGCACCCGCGCACCATCGAGCGCGTGCGCGACGCCACCGCCGAGGCAGCCGGCGTGACGGTCGCCAATCCGCTGGTCGGGCGCGCGGAATATCTCGATGCCATCAATGGGCTGATGTTCGCGGATGACCCCGATCAGGGCCTGGTGCGCGGCCAGCGGTTCCTGCATCGCAGTCTTGGGTTTTCCTTCGAGGTGCCAGCTGGTTTTCAACTTCGAAACTCGCCCGAGAACGTGATCGCGCAGGCCCGCGGCGGCGGAACCATTGTGTTCGACATGGCGCCGGTCCAGCGCGCCCGCAATCTGATCGAGTATTTGCAATACGAATGGGCGGCGGACGTTCCCCTCGACAACCTCGAAAACATCCGGGTCAACGGTTTCGCGGCGGCAACCGGCGCAGCGCGCCTGCAAAGCCAGCAGAGCGTGTCCGATGTTCGGCTGGTCGCCTATGACGCCGGCCGTGGTCAGGTTTACCGTTTCCTTTTCCTGACGCCGCCGCAATCGACCCGTTCCTTGGCGCCCGGTCTGCGTGACACGACCTACAGCTTCCGCCGCCTGACCGAAGCCGACACCGCAAATTTGCGCCCACTCCGCGTCATCGTTGCGCCCGTGCGCGCCGGCGACACGGTCGATTCTCTCGCGGCGTCATTGCCCTTCGATCGCTTCAATGCGGCCTGGTTCCGCGTCCTCAACGATCTTCAGCCCGGGCAGGAGCTCACGGTCGGCGATACGGTCAAGATCGTCACGAGCTGAAAAAAGGAAGAAGCGGCTCCACCCGCCGGTGAAGCCGCTTCTTTGTATCGACCGGAGGGGATCCGGTACGGTGAACTGGTACGGCGAACTGGTACGCTGGGCTGGCTTAGGCCGCGTTGAGCAGTTTCTCGAGCTTGGCGGTCGCGGCCTCGGGCTTGATCTTCTCGACCGCGGCCATTTCGTGCGACAGGCGCTCAAGGGCCTGCTCGTAAATCTGGCGCTCGCTGTAGGATTGCTCGGGCTGGGCCGCGCCGCGGTGCAGATCGCGCACCACTTCGGCAATCGACACCGGGTCGCCCGAATTGATCTTGGCCTCGTACTCCTGCGCGCGGCGGCTCCACATGGCGCGTTTGATGCGGGCGCGACCCTTGAGGGTCAACAGCGCCGTCTCCATCACCTTGCGGGTCGATAGCTTGCGCAGGCCGGAATGCTCGGCCCTCATGACCGGCACCCGAAGGGTCATGCGGTCGCGCTCAAAACTGATGACAAACAGCTCGATCTTCTGGCCGGCGATGAGTTGGTTCTCAACCGAGGTCACCTTGCCAACGCCATGGGCAGGGTAAACGACGAAATCACCAGCTGAATACAAAGACCCGTTCTTGCTGTCTTTTTTGCCATTCTTGGCAGGCTTTTTGGTGGGCATCGCGGTCACTCTCTCCGTTTGTGTTGTTGTTGCGGCCTGCCCTGGATCCCCCTGATCAACCGATGCCGATCGGTTGACGTCTTGACCAAGGCCGCCACCCCGGGTGTTGCTGATTAGCAACAGCTTTTCACCTGGGAATTTTTCTCAGAGAGACAAGACTTATGTGGTAAATCAAAGACTTACCGTCTTATTTGCAAGTTTCTCATCCAAGAAAAAATAATCCGCCGGTTCCCCGACGGATCGGCGATTATGTATCACGAAATGAGGTCGAATAACAGGTAAAAACCTAGAAAATCTTCTTAAACCAATACCTTAATTTCAAGAACCACTTCCAGGATTGGCGCTAAGCTGCTGTTTCTTATTCGGTTTATCTTTCCACTCATCGGCGTCAGCGGGGCTGGTTCCCTTCGCTGTAATGTTTGGCCATTTGTTGGCGTAGTCCTTATTGATTGCCACCCAATCGGCTGCGCCCTCGTCCGAGTCGGGAACAATGGCTTCGGCCGGGCACTCAGGCTCGCACACGCCGCAGTCAATGCACTCGTCCGGGTGAATCACCAGCATATTCTCACCCTCGTAGAAGCAGTCCACCGGACAGACCTCGACGCAGTCCATGTATTTGCACTTGATGCAATTTTCGGTGACGACGTAGGTCATGTGCGACAACTCCCCCGCAGCGCCGGCTTGCCGCCGACGATGAAAAAACGACACGAACTCGGGTACTCGATTTTGCGCGGGGGCGTCAAGGGAAGAGCGGCTTCGGGTCCAATGATTGCACGCGATACAGCACAAACGCAGTTCGCCCGGCGCGCCAAAGCCATAACCCTACAACCTTGACGCCAAAACCTTGATCCCAAGACCTTGAGCCCAAGACCATGACACAAGTCAAACTCTGTCCCCCGGCGGCAGTGCGCAACGCCGAGCCAATTCTTGCCGTGCTGCGATCGGCGCTACCGACGACGGGCACGGTTCTTGAAATTGCTTCGGGCTCCGGATTTCATGTCGCCCATTTTGCCAAGGCGTTTCCGGGCGTGACGTGGCAGCCGAGCGATCTCAATCCGGAAGCGCGCGCCAGCATTGCCGCACACATTGCCGACGACGCCCTGCCGAACGTTCTGCCGCCGCTGGCGCTCGACGTGACCGTCCGTCCATGGCCGATCGCCTCTATCGACGCCGTAATCTGCATCAACATGATTCATATCTCGCCCTGGCGCGCGACCGAGGCCCTCTTCGCCGGCGCCGGCGAAAAGCTCGCCCGCAATGCCGTGCTGTTCACGTACGGCCCTTACGTCGTCGACGGAGATTTCATCGCCGAGAGCAACAAGGCGTTCGACCAAGACCTCCGCAACCGAAACCCCGAATGGGGCCTGCGCGAAGTCACCGACATCGAGACCGTGGCGGACAGGCATGGATTCGCCCGTGTGGCGATGGTCGCCATGCCGGCCAACAATTTCACGCTGGTGTTCCGAAAGATTCGCTAACCCTTGCTGCGAAGCTGGTGAGGCGCCGACGCTTCGCCCGGCGTCAGGCGCTCCGGTGGAACTTCTTCGCGAAACAACGTCCGCGCTTCGGCCGGCGGCCCACGCCGTGAGCCGGCGGCCTCCACCTTCACGGTGCGGCGGACTGGGCCGAGCGCGACCGCGATGGATTGACCGACCCTGACCCCATGCGCCGTCTTGGACACGACCACGCCGTCGACCGATACTTGTCCGGCTTCGATCAACGCCTGGGCCTGGCCACGCGTCTTGCAGAAGCGTGCGAACCACAACCACTTGTCGAGCCGTATCGATGGCGACGTCATTGCGAGAGCGACTTGAGTTTCGCAAATGGCGAATCGGGATTGATCGCCACCGGCGTCAACCTCTTCTCCCGGCGGCGGCGCGCCCGTTTGATATCGAAAGACATCATGATGCCCGCCTCGCCGACACTGGCGGTGAAGCCGAGCGCCTTTAATACGGCGGGAGCCCCTTCGGCGGAGATTCCGAGCAGCGAGAGGTGCTCGGGCGGCAACACCTTAGCCCCGTCGCGGGCAAGTTTGCGTGCTGTCGCCGCAAACCGTTCGAGCATGTCGATTCGATAGGCCGTGCCGGCGATCGGCCGATATCCGGCGGCGGCATAAAAATCGCCGGGAACGCCCTGCTCGGTCGCGACCGAGACGCGCCCCGGCGCGGGCGGAGGTGGAGACGTCAGATCTCGATGTGCCGCGATCCACAAAAGGGCGCGCAATCGAATCGGCGCCGCCTTGAGCAAGGCGGGGAAGTACACCGTGTCGACACCAAACCGGATGCCGAGCGCCGCGAGCGCGCCGCGTCCCGCCTCGTCGAGCGCGGCCAGCTGGGCCTCGACCTTCTCGCGTCGCACCGCGCCCGCCCCCTCGCTCACCTGAAACACAATGCCCCTGACGGCGCCCGGAACGTCGGCGGCGCGAGCCTTCAGCATGGCGCCCAGTACCGCATCGAGATGAGCGGCGAGCCAGGTATTGAGACGGCTCTCCACCTGCAGGCGCAGCACCGCGTCGAGCCGATCATCGGTGGGAATCTCGATGCGCGGATTGAGCAATTCGGGCCCAGGCGCGAGCCTTGCAATGGCCTCACCCGACCAGACGATGCAGGCCGCGTCGTCGAGCGAAAATTCGACATCGGGCGCCGCGACAATCGCCGCGACCCGCGAGGCGACAATGGGACGCAAAGCGGCATTGGCGGCGTTGATCACCGCCCGGTCGGCCAATTTCTGGCCGGTGCGTTCGGGCGCAAACTTGAGGCCCTGCAAGCGTCCCAATTTGTGCCCATCCACCGAGATCCCGCCGTCGTCGGCAACATCGGCGCGGATCAAGTCATCGGAGCGTAGCCGTCGCGCCAAGTGCGCCGTGCGCCGGTCGACAAACTGGTGGGTCAGTTTTTCGTGCAGGGCATCGGACAGGCGATCTTCGATGCTGCGCGTTTTCTCCTGCCACTCGACCGCGTTTTCAACCCACCCAGGCCGGTGCGATACATAGGTCCAGGTCCGGATCGCGGCGATGCGATCCATCAGCGCGTGGATGTCGCCGTCGGTGCGATCGATCCGCTCGACCTGGCGCGCCATCCAGTCTTGGCTCAGACGCTCTTCCCCTTGGGCCAGATGGCGAAAGACCTGATCCATGGCGCGCGCGTGGTTCTCGGGCTTCACCTTGCGAAAGTCGGGCACCTGAGCCACGTCCCACAACAGCCGGACGCGATCCGGGCCCTTCGCCAGCGCACTGACCTCGTGGTCGCGCAGCATCGCCTCCAGCACCAGCTGATCCTCCGCCGGCGGCGGACGGGTCAGCGCGGGGTCGTCGGGCATTTTCTTGAGATCCGCGAGCAGGGTCTCGGTCGAGAGGAACCTAAGACTGGCATTGCGCCAGTACAGAAACGACAGCGTTGGAAACTCATGATTCTCGACGCGGGCGATGATATCGGGGTCGAACTCGGCGGCTTCGGCGGTCGGCCCAAACGTGCCGTCGTTCATGTGCCGCCCGGCGCGTCCGGCGATTTGCGCCACTTCCGGTGCCGTCAGCGTGCGCGGCCCGCGACCGTCGAATTTCGACAGCGAGGCAAAGCCGACATGGTCGACGTCCATGTTGAGGCCCATGCCAATTGCGTCGGTGGCGACCATGTAATCCACCTCGCCCGACTGATAGAGCGCGACCTGGGCGTTGCGCGTGCGTGGACTGAGCGCGCCCATCACCACCGCAGCGCCTCCCCGGTGGCGGCGAATCAGTTCGGCGATGCCGTAGACCTCGGACACCGAGAACGCCACCACCGCCGAGCGGCGCGGCAGGCGGGTGAGTTTCTTGCCGCCGATGTAAGCGAGCTTCGAGAAGCGTGGACGCTGAACGATATCGATCTTCGGCACCAAGCGCCGGATCAGCGGCTTGATGGTGTCCGAACCGAGAAACATCGTCTCGATGTCGCCGCGGGCGTGCAGCAATCGATCGGTAAAGATGTGGCCGCGCTCGACGTCGGCGGCGAGCTGAATTTCGTCGACGGCGAGGAACGCAACACGCCGGTCGAGCGGCATGCTCTCGACCGTGCAGATGAAATAGCGTGGGTTCGGCGGAAGAATTTTCTCCTCGCCGGTGATCAGCGCCACCGCGCCCTTGCCCTTGAGGCGGACGATCTTGTCGTAGTTTTCACGCGCCAGCAGTCGCAGCGGGAAACCGATCATGCCCGAGGCATGGCCGAGCATGCGGTCGATCGCGAGATAGGTCTTGCCGGTGTTGGTCGGCCCCAGGACGGCCGCCACGGCCGCGCGGGGTCCGCTCGTGTGTCCGGGATTGGGCGCTAAAACATCGTTGGGCACGCGCCAACGCTAGCCCGGAATTTCGGCCCGGTCACGCCCGCTTGAGGCCGTTCGACGCTTTCCGCTCGACGTAGGAGCGAAGCTGGCGCTCGATCACCCGAAACGCGTCCCTGATCGCCGCGTCGATGTCGGCATGGCTGGTCGCGTCCTTGCCATGGTTCGCCATCAGTTCGTCGCCTGGCACGGGCAAATGGACGGTAACCCGGAACGGCCTGTGGCTGGCGTTGGCGTGGGCATGGCTTTGATGCTTGGCCTCGACCACGACCCGTGCGGTTGTGATCCGCTCGAACATCTTCTCCAGCCGGGCGATCAGCTCGCGAATCTGCGCCTCGACCGCGTCCGAGTGGTCCAAACCGTGGAAAGAAACATGAGCCGGCGACTGCATCTGGTCCTCGTCAAAATGGATCAATCAATGTGGCGATTCAGCTGTTTACAGCCCCTTGCGAGGCCGGCCGAATCATCACATATGACTGCCGTAGTTTGGCCCGGTGTACGCGGGCCTGAACTGACGGGGATCAGATGTCGGACACCGCAACCAAAGTCAATCCGGCCGAGCAGAAGCACGCTTTTCAGGCCGAGGTCGCCAAGCTGTTGGACCTGGTGGTCCATTCGCTCTATTCCAACACCGAAATCTTCCTGCGCGAATTGATT
Organism: Alphaproteobacteria bacterium; assembly: GCA_016869315.1. Lineage (GTDB taxonomy): Bacteria > Pseudomonadota > Alphaproteobacteria > Rhodospirillales > Rhodospirillaceae > VGEM01. The sequence continues at coordinate 8,379 of VGEM01000061.1, forward strand.
TCAAATTCGTCGGACGCCTGCGACCGGCTGCGGTATGCGGCCATCGCCGAGCCCAAACTGGTCGAGGACGGCGGCTCGACCTTTGAAATCCACCTCGACATCGACAAGACCCTCAAGACCCTGACCGTCACCGACAACGGTGTCGGCATGAGCCGGGACGAGCTGATCGCCAACCTGGGCACCATCGCCAAGTCGGGCACGTCCGAGTTCCTCAAATCCTTGAGCGGCGACAAGACCAAGGACATCAGTCAGATCGGCCAGTTCGGCGTCGGCTTCTATTCGTCGTTCATGGTGGCCGACAAGGTCGAGGTCACATCGCGCAAGGCCGGCGACACCAACGGCCACCTCTGGACCAGCGACGGCAAGGGCACGTTCACGGTCGCCGATGCGCCCGACACCGCCCGCGGCACCAAGATCGTGCTGCACATCAAGAAAGATGCCGAGGACTTTCTCGACCCGCACCGCCTGCGGCGGATCGTCAAAACCTATTCCGATCACATCGCCATACCGGTGATCCTCGATCCCATCGCCGGCGAAAAGGACGCCAAGGTAGAGACGCTGAATTCGGCCTCGGCGCTCTGGATGCGGCCCAAAGCCGAGATTACGGCCGAGCAGTACAAAGAATTCTACCACCACGTTGGTCACGCTTTCGACGAGCCATGGCACACGCTTCACTTCAAGGCCGAAGGCGCGATCGAGTACACCGCGCTGCTGTTCGTGCCCTCGACCAAGCCGTTTGATCTGTTCAATCCCGAGCGCAAGACCAACGTCAAACTCTACGTCAATCGCGTCTTCATTTCGGACTCGCTCGAAGGATTGATGCCGCGCTACTTGCGCTTCGTCCGCGGCATCGTCGACTCCTCGGATTTGCCGCTGAATGTCAGCCGCGAGATTCTGCAAGACAATCCGCTGCTCAAGAAGATCCAGAACGGCATCGTCAAACGGCTCTTGAAAGATATCAAAGAGCGCGTTGAGAAAACCGAGGAGTACACTAAATTCTGGGACGCGCTCGGCGCGGTTTTCAAGGAAGGCCTCTACGAGGATTTCGAGCGGCGCGATGACCTCTTGGAACTGGCGCGGTTCCGCACCAGCGGCGCTGACGGTTGGGTGTCGCTGAAGGATTACGTCGGCCGCATGAAGAGCGGCCAGGACGCGATCTACTACATCACCGGCGACGACGCGGGCGTCCTCAAGAACAGCCCGCAGCTGGAAGGCTTCGCCGCCAAGGGCATCGAGGTGCTGTTGTTGACCGATCCGATCGACGAGTTCTGGACCGGTGGCGGCGTCACCTACGACAAAAAGTCGTTCAAGGCCGTGGTTCAGTCGGGCGAGGACCTCGACAAGATCAAGGGCGCCGACGAGCCCGAGAAGAAGGAAGACAAAGGCGCTGCCGCCGAACAGGCCGAAAAAGATCTGGTCGAGGCGCTCAAAAAGACCCTCGGCGACTCGGTTGCCGACGTGCGCGTGACCAATCGCCTGACCGGCAGCCCGGTTGTGCTCGCCTCCGACACCGGCGGCATGAGCCTGCATTTGGCGCGCATGCTCAAGCAACACGGCGAGAACGCCGGGCTCGGCGTCAAGAAGATCCTTGAGATCAACCCCAAGCACGCGCTGATCAAGAGATTGATGACCATGTCGGGCGCAAGCTTCGACGACGCCGCATTCCTGCTGCTGGATCAGGCCCGCATCGTCGAGGGCGAGCCGGTCACCGACCCGGCCGCGTTCGCGAAACGGCTATCGGCGGCGCTGGAGAGGGCACTGGGGTAACACTCAAGACCTTGCTTTCGCTTTCAGCTCTCTGACCGCTTCTGCCAACGCCATCACCTTCGGCGCGCCATCCCGGCGACGGAGGCTGACCGTGTCGTTTGCCATTTCCTTTGGCCCGACCGCGATCACGACCGGGGTCCCGGACGCGACTGCATCGGCGACTTTGCGGCCAATGCGCTCGTCGCGGACGTCGGCAATGGCGCGCAGGCCTTCGGCCTCCAGCGCCGAGACACAGCGTCGGGCATACGCGGCGGCGCGATCAACCACGCTCGCGACTGCGATCTGCTCCGGCGCCAGCCAGAACGGCAACTTGCCGGCATGGTGTTCGAGCAGCACGGCAATGAAGCGTTCGAGGCTTCCCAGCACCGCGTGATGCAGCATCACCGGCCGCGCCCGCGCCGAGTTCGCGTCGATGTAGGCGATGTCGAAGCGCTCGGGCAGCACCAGATCGCACTGGACAGTCCCGCATTGCCACTCGCGGCCGCGCGAGTCGGTCAGCACAAAGTCGAGCTTCGGGCCATAGAACGCGCCCTCACCCGGCTGATGCTGATAATTGAGTCCCGCGACGTTGGCGGCGCGTTCGAGAGCCGCCTCGGCTTTGTCCCACACATCGTCCGCGCCGGCGCGGACAGCGGGCCGGGTTGAGAATCGCACCGCGACTCGATCGAAGCCGAAGTCGGTATAGATTGCGTTGAGCAATCCGGCGAACTTGGCCACTTCCGCCACCACTTGGTCCTCGCGGCAGAAGACGTGGGCGTCGTCCTGGGTAAAGGCGCGAAGTCGCATCAGGCCGGCGAGCGCACCCGAAGCTTCGTCGCGATGCACCGCGCCGAATTCGGCGAGCCGCACTGGCAGATCGCGATACGAGCACAGTCCGGCGCGATAGATCTCGACATGGCCCGGGCAGCTCATCGGCTTCAAAGCATAGACGCGATCCGCCTCGGCGCTGCCATGCGACAGGGTGAACATATTGTCGCGATACTTGTCCCAGTGGCCGCTCACTTCCCACAGCCGGCGGGACAGAAGTTGCGGTGTGCGGATTTCACGAAAGCCGGCGGCGCGCATCCGTTGCCGGATGTAGTTCTCGACAGTGCCGTACAGCGCATAGCCGCGCGGATGCCAAAAGACGGCGCCTGGGGCGTCGTCCTGTTGGTGAAAAAGATCGAGCCGTTGGCCGATCTCGCGATGATCGCTGTGGTTCATGGGTCTGTTCTCCGTGTGTTGCGGCCAAGCCGGCGGCGGAGAAAGACCCTGAAAACACCAGGGCCCCACCGTCGCCGGCGGGGCCCTTCTGGTTTTCGCTACGTTGCCAAAACGCCGCGCGTCACCAGCCAGGCCCGCCGAAGCGGGTCGTGGTGGTGGTCGCGAAGTGCATAGCGCGTTTCATAGCGGCGGGAGAGATAGTCGATGACACACCGCGAGTCAAAACCAATCACGCGGCCGAGGACATCAAAGGTGGCAGCGCTGCAGCTCCCCGCACGGCGCCGAGGCCTTGATCCTGCACCCAAACCGCGAGTCCCAACGCCGGATCGACATCGCGCCAGACGAACTCGCTGTCGAGCTTCCTGAGCTGGCGGACGATGTTGGCGTTTCTCAGCACGCGTCCCGCATTCTCGCCGCGGCGAACCCGGGTTTCGGCGTGCGGTTGGAACGCCGCACCCCAGACCTCGGTCCCATCCGCGGCGCCTTCAACCTTGATCATGACGTCTCCGCCATCGCGAACCATCACAACGTCAAGCGCGCGATCCGCTGGCATACTTAGCTGCGCCAGGATTCGTTCCGCCGCCGCATCCGACTGCACCGCCTGTTCGACCTGACCACCGAACATCATTTGCGGCGTGTAGACCGAGCGATTGCGAAACGCAGAGGCATAATCGCGCTGGCGCTGCGTATTGGCGCGCGAGGCGAATGGGTCCTTCCAGCCAATGTAGTCCCAGTAGTCGACATGGAAAGCGAGCGCGATCACCCGCTCGCGCACGGCAAGGCGGGATAGGACCTTATCGGCCGGAGGACACGACGAGCAGCCCTGCGACGTGAACAGCTCGACCAGCACGGGCGGCGATGCGGCGCGCGCACGCGAACTCGCGGTGATGCTAGCGGCTCCGGCCAAAATGAGCTTGCGGCGATCGATCATGGGATCATCCTGCCTCCGCACTTCTGTAATGGCAAATCACCGATCGGTGAGCGAATGCCGGTAGGCGACCACCCCATTCACCTCTAGAAAGACGCCATGCCGCCGCCCCTCACCGCCTCTCCCGACCGTCGTTTGTTCGGCATCGCCCTGATGCTGCTGTCGATCGGCCTCTACGGCCTGCAGGATCTGTTCGGCAAGCAGCTTGCCATGGATGGCTATTCGCCCATTGAAATTCTGTTCTTCCGGTCCATTGGCACGGCGATCGTGCTGTTGCCGATGATCGGCCAGGTGCCCAAGGGAAACTGGATCACCAAGCAGCCGGTGCTGATGGTTTTCCGCTGCATGGTCGGCGCCAGTGGCATGGCCTGTTATCTGATCGCCTATCGCACCATGTCGCTTGCCGACGTCAGTGCCATTGGTTTCACCGGACCGCTGCTGGTCGTCGCCTTCGGCATCGCGCTGCTGGGCGAACGAGTCGGCTGGCGGCGCTGGGCGGCGATGATCGCCGGCTTCATCGGCGTGCTGATCATGCTGCGCCCCGGCATGGGGGTGTTCGCGGACGACGCGTTGTGGGCGCTTGGCGGATCGATCGGGTTCGCCGGGCTGACGATTTCACTTCGCTTGCTCAACCGCACCGATCACCCGGTCGCCATTACCTGGACGTTCACCATCTTCTCGCTGGTGGTGCTCGGCGCTCTGTTGCCGCAAGTATGGCGGACGCCAGATGCACTCGGGCTGTTCTATCTGATCCTGCAGGGCATGGCCTGCGGCGGCGGGCAGATCCTGATGACCAACGCACTCCGGATCGCGCCGGCGTCGACGGTATCGCCGTTCACCTACACCATCATCGTCTACGGGCTGATCTACGGATACTTCTGGTTCGGCGATGTGCCGGATCCGGTCATGCTGCTCGGCGCGGCTATTCTCATCGCGAGCTGCCTTTACATCGCGCATCGCGAGCGGGTGCATGAGGCGGCTGTCAGGGCGACTCCAGAAACGGCACGAAGCTCTCACCCCACTTCGTGAAGTCTTCGTCGAGATACTGAAACTTGGCGTTGGGCGCCGCCTTGGCGGCGGCCTGGGTCTGCGGATTGTTGGGATCCCACTTGGTGGTGGCGATCAGCGTCGGCACCGGTGACCTCGCCAGCCGTTCGTAGGTGCGATACCGGAAATGCGAGCGGTAGGCGGTGCGATACATGTTGCCGGCCTTGAGCAACGAGCACGTCCGCTCGTGTACCATATCGGTCGCGAGGAACGGTTCGCGTTTGATCGTTCCTTTGGCGGTGCGATCGAACCACGGATAGTAGATGCCCTGGTCGCGCATCTGATGCCATGCCTGCATCAAATGTCCGCCGTGCCAGACCGGCTCGACCGCAGGCACATAGTTGGCGAGGAACGAGGCCTGCTCGTCGCCGTCGTGCTGAAAGAGGTTCGACATCACTAGACGCCGCACGCGGTCGGGCGTCTTCAGCGCCAAATCGAGCCCGACGAACCCGCCGCCCCACATGCCATAGAAATCGACCTGCTTGAGACCAAGCGTGTCGAGCGCCGTTCGAATGGCATCGGCGTACACCTCGACCTCGACCTCGCGATCGAGTCCGTCGGTCGGCAGCGTGTTGTCGCTTTCACCCGAACCCGGCAGGTCGAACGCCAATACCAGCCGCCGGCCGACCAGCTTGCGGGCGATGGGCTCGATGGTCGAGATCGACGAGGCGGCGTCGTGCTGCACCAACAGCGGGACCGTATCGATATCGTCGTTGGCGCGAAGATGCATCTGTCCGCCGGCGACCGGTACGTAGTCGCTCCACAACCGGCCGGGGATGGGCTTGGCGGGCCCCGGCGGCGGCGGCTCGGGGGTGCGACCGACATTGGCGACCAAGTGCTCGAGCGCCGCGGCGCAGGCGTCAGCCGATGTCTCGGTCTGCTTGACCGCGCAGTCTTTCGATCGTGGCGAGCCATTGGCGAGTTTGACGTCTTTCTCGTATGCCCGTGGGCCCGTGATCAACGTCGGCACCGTGAGGTTGATCAGATGCGCGAGCGGCTTGAAGTCGAGCGTCGCCAGAATGCCGGTGGCGTAGCCGCGGCCATGGCGTCCGATCAACGACGTGATCGGCCGGCCGCCGGGCAACA
>VGEM01000062.1 GCA_016869315.1 Alphaproteobacteria bacterium
GCGCGCCGGCACCGGCGCAACCCGCCCGTGAAGCGGGCACCTCGGGCGGCCCGGGCCGTCTCGCCGGCCAGCGCTAAGCTTTTTACCGAAATCCGGAAGTCCACTTTTCGGTGCGATGCTCTAAGATGCGGCCGCGCGCGTGCCGCTTCGGGGGGAACTCAACAGCCATGTCAATCAATCTCTATCTCGTTCTCGTTTTCGTCCACATTGTGCTCTTTGCCTACTGGCTGGGGGGCGACCTTGGCGTCTACATTTCGTCGAAATTCATCGCCAACCGAAACCTGAGCCTCGATGAGCGGTTCCGCTTCATGGCGCTGCTGCTCGCCTGTGACATGGGCCCGCGCACGGCGTTGATCCTGTTCATTCCTGTCGGCCTGGAGATGGCACGCATCATCGGCGTGTTCGAGGTGAGCGGCATGATCGGCGGGATTGTCTGGCTGTTCTGCCTTGCCTGGCTGGCGGTCAATTGGTGGATGTTCTTCAACGCCCAACATCCGATGACCAACAAGCTCCGCGATTGGGATCTCAAATTGCGGTACGTGCTCATTCCGGTTATCGCGGCGATCGCGCTCTATTCCATGTCGGCGGGTGGACCGGTCACGTCGCTCTGGCTGCAGGTCAAGTTGCTGGTCTTCGCCGCGGTGATTTCCTGCGGCGTCTATTTGCGGAGCGAGATCAAGAACTGGGTCGGCGGTTTCGCCATGATCCGCCAGGGCGGCGCCGCGGCCGACCAAGGCAATACCATCATCGAGCAATCGCTCGACCGCTCGCGCAAGGTGGCGCTGTTCCTGTGGGGCGGCGTCGCGCTTGCCGCATTCCTCGGCAAGGTGAAACCGTTCTGATCTTGGGCAAATGTCGTGCCCTCGATCGTCCTCGATAGCGGACCCGCGGCCGGCGACAACAGCCGCGTGACCGGCGGTCAGTTGGTGGCGCGCGCGCTCAAGGCGCACGGCATCGAGACTGTCTTCAGCCTGGCGGGAACGACACACGCTCATATTTTGAAGGCCCTCGACGACGACGGTTTTGCCATCGTCCCGGGTCGAAGCGAGAACGGCACCGTCGGCGCGGCCGATGGCTATGCGCGCGTGACCGGAAAATGCGGCGTCGCGCTGATCATCGCCGACCAGGGCGTGCCGAATGCCATGGCGGCGATCGCGACCGCCTGGCACGCTTGCTCGCCGGTTTTGATCATCGTCGGGTGGTACCAGGGCCCGACCGGTATCGAAACCGAAGCCGACGTCGATCACGACAAGATTCCGTTCGTGGAAACCGTGTGCAAATGGTCGCGCACCGTTCCGCACATCAGCCGCGTCGGCGAATTCGTCAATGCCGCGATCAAACGCGCCACGACCGGGCGGCCGGGTCCGACCGTGCTGCAGGTGACCAGTGAGATGATGGCCGCGACCGTCGAGGCGGCCAAGGTCATCGACATTCCCCTGACTGCCGTGCCGCGACCGGCGCCGGCCGTCAACCAGGTGGCGGCGGCGGCGGACGTGCTGATGAAAGCCCAACGGCCCTTGTTTCTCACCGGCGGCGGCGCGCACTGGTCGGGCGCCGGTCCGGCGATACGCGCGCTGGCGGGCCGTTTGAACATCCCCGTCGTCGGTAATGCGCTGGGACGCGGCTTGGTGCCCGAGGACAACCGGCTCGGCTATTGCCTGCATCTCGCGAGTCCGATCTTGGCCGAGGCCGATGCCATCGTCGTCCTGGGCGCGCGCCTCAAGGGCCGGCTCGGTTTCGGCATGGCGCCGCAGTACCGGAAAGAAGCGAGTTTCATCCAGGTGGACATCGAGCCGTCGGAACTGGGCCGCAACCGGCACATCGATGTTCCGGTGGTTTCTGATGCGCGATTGTTCGTCGAGGCACTCGACGTGGCGCTCGCGTCGCGCGGCGCACAACCGCGCTCCGTCGAACCGTGGGCTGTCGCCGTTCTCAAGGAACGCCTCGCTTATCTTGAGAGCAAGGGCCGCGCCACGACGGCGCCGGTGCATCCATACTGGATCGGACGCGAGGTCATGGCGCGCCTGCCCGCCGACGGCCTCCTGATCATGGATGGAGCGCAGATCCTATCCTCGATCTACGCCACCGTGCGGGTGCAGGCGGGCCCCGTACTCGATCACTATGCGCTGGGATCGATGGGCAGTTGCACCCCGCTCATGGTCGGCGCCGCAGCCGCGGCGCGTGAACTCGCGCGCACACACGGCGGCAAACCGCGCCGCGTGGTGATGATCACCGGCGACGGCGCGTTCGGATATTTCTCGAACGAAATCGGTAGCGCCAAGGCAGCAGGCCTCAACCCCATCGTGATTGTCGCCAACGATGCCGCCTGGGGCGTCGAATGGGCCGGGCATCTCGAAAAATTTGGCAAAGCGATCAATACGGAATTGAATCCGACCCGGTTCGACATGATCGCCGCGGCCCATGGCTGCCTTGGGTTTCGCGTGGAATCGCCGACCGATCTGGGACCCGCGCTCGATAGAGCTTTTACCGCCGATCTGCCGGCGGTGATCGACGTCATGATCGATCGCAATGCCACGCTTGAATATCGAAAGGACCCGAAGATGCAGATGCTGGGCCGGTTCCGCGGTCTGACCGAAAGCCGAACGATCATGTACGGCGGCGAGACGTGATCTCCGGGTTGCCCGCGCGACGCTGGCCGGGTTAAGACGGCCCATGACTGATCCAGCGCAATCCCAAGCGGCGGCGGCGGCCGCGTCCTACGCGTCGGCCACTGCCGCCGTTGCACGCGGCAACTTCAAAGTTGCGTTTCGCAATTCGTTGATGGCGCTCGCGCTCGGACCCGACGTCGATGAGCATCGACGACTAGCACTGTCGTTCCTGCGTACAACGGCGGGTTATCGGGTTCTGCCGATGATGGTGTCCGACGCCTTGATTGGATGCTGTACAGATCCGACACTCGATCTACAGCCGCTCGCCATGGTCGTCCGCGAAACCGTCGCCCGCGAGCCAAATTTTGAAATCATTGTAGCCGGATTCAAGGATCCGCCTCAGAGCATCGAGAATGGAATCGATTCTGGCGTCATCGATTGGTTCCTCAACCACCCACTGGTGCGCGCAACACTTAGTCGAGCAATCAATATCTCGCACGGTCTTGAACGGGCGCTGACCGGCTTCCGTCGTCACGCGCTCCTGTGGCACGCCGAGCGGGGTGCGCCGAGTGTATTGGTCACGCGATATTCCAGATTTGCCGAAGCAATGGCGTTGCAAGCGAACTTGGCCGCGTTCCCATGGGCCGAGATGCGAGACGAAACAACTGCTCTGCAAAAGCTACAGACCGACCCCGCCGCAGCGCTGTTGGTCGCGATGTATCGGCCGGTCGAAGACCAGCACCCCGACTTCGCAAGGCTTTACCCTCAGGCGCTGGCCGCGTTTCGCGAGCAGCGCCTGGCCATTGCCGCAATGAAATCGTCATTGCCGATGCTGACGCCGATCGATAATCCAACATCACGCATCGTCGCGCGGCAGTATGAGAGCTATCCCTATCCGCCATGGGATGCGCTGGCCTTGCCCGATCATGCAGCTTGGCAACCGATTCTCAAAGAACTCGGGCATCGCCCCGAGGGATATCCCAATACCGCCCAAGCGCCGCTCAAGTTCCTCGTCGCGGGATGCGGCACCGGTCAAACCGCTGTGACGCTGGCGAGCCTTGCGCCCAAGGCCGCCGTCACGGCGTTTGACCTCAGCCGGGCAAGCCTGGCCCACGCCAAGCTGAAGGCTGAACAATTCGTGCCGGGCCGAATCAAATTCGGCGTCGGCGACGTCCTGAATGTCATGTTCGCCGGCGATTGGTTCGACTTGATCGAGTGCGGAGGCGTGCTGCATCACATGGCGAGCCCGGCTGACGGTTTGGCGGCGTTGACCAGTGTGCTCCGGCCCGGCGGACGAATGAAGCTCGGGCTCTATAGCAAACAGGCGCGTCGACCGATCAAGGTAGCACGCGACCGTGTGAACGAGCTTGGCTGGCGTGACGGGCCGGTCGGGATGCGCGGTGCGCGCGGTGCGTTGTTGGCCTTCCCGAAGCACCCTGCCTATTCGGTCACAGACATGATCGACTTCTTCTCACTCGATGCGTTCCACGATCTGGTTTTCAATGTCGTCGAGCACGCCTTCACGCCAGCAGCAATCAAAGCCGCTCTTGAAGCCAATGGCCTTGAGTTCCTCGGTTTCGATCTGCCATCCGCGGCACTTGCCGACCAGAATCGGCCAAAGGGCGAGTCGGCGCTCGATCTGATTGCCTGGCACGATTACGAGAAAGCGAATCCTGGCATTTTCACCGAGATGTACCAGTTCTGGTGCCGCAAGCCGGTGGCGTGAAGTGTCGACCCAAAATTGGAACCCCGAGCTCTATCTGCGCTACGCCGTATATCGTGCACGACCGGCGGACGATCTGCTGCCGCGCCTCGCGTTGAAAGTCCCTGGAGACATCTACGATCTCGGGTGCGGCCCAGGGACCCTGACCAAACGCATCAAGGACAAATGGCCCGATCGGCGCGTCACCGGCATCGATGCCTCGCCCGACATGCTGGCGGACGCACGGAAGAAATTTGGCGACGCCGATATCGCATGGACACAAGGTGACATCGCGACATGGCGCGCACCGACGCCGGCAGCCCTGGTGTTCGCCAATGCCTCGCTGCATTGGGTCGCGGACCATGTGAACCTGATCCCGCGCCTGTTCTCGTTTGTCGCTCTGGGCGGGGTGCTCGCCTTCCAGGTGCCGTGGTCGGCCCGCGCCCTCTATGGCAAGTGCATCGCCGAACTGATCGCCGCGCCGCGCTGGCGCGCCAAGGTCGGCCACATCGAACCGCACGAGGAACCGCTCGACGAGGGCGCGTACTACGACCTCCTCTGCGACGACGCGTTGTCGATCGATATCTGGCACACCAATTACGCCCATGTGCTGGAAGGCGAAGCGCCTGCCGCCGATTGGGTCCGCTCGACCGGCCTGGTTCCGTTTCTGTCGGCGCTGCCGGAAGAAGATCACCCCGCATTCGTCGCCGACTACGCGGCGATCACCAACCGCGTCTATCCACGCCAGAAAGATGGCCGGGTGTTGTTTACGATGATGCGGCTGTTCGTGGTGGCGGAGAAAAAAATTTAGACCACGCCGCTCGCCTGCAAGCGCCCGACCGCGACCATGGCGTCGGTGAACTTGAGATCGGGCCTGACTGACGTCACCGCGTGAGCCGCCGCCCGGGTCTGCGTCAGATGATCGCGGCCCATGGCGCGGGCCTGCCCAAGCGTGCGGCTGACGATGCCGCGGAGATCGTAGATCTCCGACTTCGGTGCCGTTCCGACGGCACGCGAATATGCGAGGCGGATGTTTGGGCTCACGGCATTCATGGCGGCACCCTGTGGATAACTACAACTAATTGTATGTCATCCGGGCCGGGGCACAAGACAAACCGGTAACCTACTAAAAATAAATCACTTTATTGCGAGAATCGCCGTAGCTTGGGGTGGTCGGGCGGGAAAACCTGGCCATCGGCGTTGCGCCGCGGCCGGGTCTTGGCTCGTTCCAGGCAGGCCGCAACCACGTCTTTTTTCTCAGGCGCCGTCATCGTGCGCCAAGCCCCGATTTCCTTGAGGGTTCTGAGACAACCGATGCACATCTTGGTGGCGGCATCGATGCTGCACACACTGATGCAGGGCGACACCACAACCTCTTCGTCGGACGGCAACTGTTCGGACATACGCTTGACCTAACGCCACCGCCGGCCGGACCGCAAGCGCATTGGCAGAGGCAGCGCCGTCCGCGATAAAAGACGCCATGACTGAGCCCCTGACCCAGCTTGGCCGGCCGACCCCCATCCCGCCGTCACCCGACGAAGCGGTGCTGGAGACCGTGGATAATCCGCACAAGGATTCCGACTACCTGGTGCGCTTTGCCTGCCCCGAGTTCACGTCGCTCTGCCCCATCACCGGCCAGCCCGACTTCGCGCATATTGTCGTCGACTACGTGCCCGACGAACTGATCGTCGAGTCAAAGTCGCTCAAGCTGTTCATGGCTTCGTTCCGAAACCACGGCGCCTTCCACGAGGACTGCACGGTCATGATCGGCAAGCGCATCGTCGAAGCGGCCGAACCCAAGTGGCTGCGCATCGGCGGCTACTGGTATCCGCGCGGCGGGATTCCGATCGACGTGTTCTGGCAGAGCGGTGTCGCGCCGGCGGGCCTGTGGATCCCTGAACAGGGCGTCGCGCCCTATCGCGGACGGGGCTAACACTTCATGAACATGGCCCAGATTCTGATCGTGGCGGGAGCGTTGCCCTTCATCGTGCTCGGTCTGCTTCATAACATCTACACCGCCATCGACCGCCGCAAACCGTTCCGCATTTCGCCGTCAGACCCCGCGGTGCGAACGGCGATGGAAGGCGGCCGGCTCAAGATTCATCCATCGACCAACGTCTGGCGCGCCTGGATCGGATTCAATTTCAGTCATGGCCTCGGCGCAATCGTGTTCGGCGCGATTTATTTGATTCTGGCGCTAACCGAATTCGAGATGTTGATCGCATCACGGCCATTGATGATGATCGCCGCCGTTACACCGCTGATTTACCTCTGGCTCGCAATCCGGTTCTGGTTCGTGATCCCAGTTGTGGGCATCGCGATTGGAACCGCCGGAATGGTCGGCGCATTCGCGCTGACGATGTGAGGCCTATTTCGCCCGTGGCCGCAGCACGAGCTCGAACGCGTCGGGGCGTTTCTGCAGCAGCACGTTGACCGACAGCAGCGCAATCATTTCGACGTAGTACGCATTCGAAAGCGGGCCGACGTCAAACGATAACAGCGGCGGCAACGTCGCGATGATCTCGGCGGCGATTCTCTTGGCCTCGGCGTCGTCGCCCGCGAGCGGAACGGTTGAAGGCCCTTCGGCTTTCTCGGGGGCGGCCATGACCCGGAAATTAAGAGTGTTGAACGCCTTGACCACTTTGGCTCCCGGCGCCCACGCCTGAATCATCTGCGCCGCCGAGCCTTCGACCGGAAGCTCGACGTCGCGGCCATCGCGAAATTCGAAGGGGTTGGTGGTGTCGAGGATGACCTTACCTTGGAGATCGCCGAGCGATTTCACGATGGCCTCGGTTGCGACCCAAGGCGTCGTGACCATGACAATCGGCGCCGTCGCGGCCGCGGCGGCGGGCGTCAAGGCGCGCGCGGCTGTTCCTGAGGCAGCGACGAGTTCCCTAATCCGCGCATCGTCCGGCGTGCGCGAACCGTAGATCACCGTGTGCCCGGCCGAGCCTCGGCCCCAACGAGCCACCGACCCTACCTGTGCCGATGATCGCGATGGTCTTGCCCGCCATGGATGTGCCCCCGTTTTGTGCCTTTACCTGTGCCCGCGCTGCAAGCGGCGTCAACATCAATGCCGTCGTCGTAGTTCGCCGCGTCAAATGCCATGACATGATTTTCTTCCGTCGATGATACGCTCGACTGTAGCATTGGCCCGCCGCGTTGGCATGGTAGGCGATGCGCGGGCGTGGAGGACTGAAATGGCGAGTTTCGACGGCAAGGTTGCGCTGGTGGCCAATGCCGGCTCGGTGATCGGCCGTGCGGTGGTGAAACGCCTGGCCGCTGACGGCGCGAAAGTCATGGCGGCAAGTTCCGACGGTTCGTCAGTATCAGGCGCAACAAAAACAATCGTCCTTGATGTCGCTGCTCAGGCGTCGTGGGAATCCGCCCTTGCCGGCACGGTCGCAGCCCTTGGCCGGCTCGATATTCTGGTGACCATCGCCAGCGCTACATACGCGACACCAAAGCCCATCGCAGAAACGTCGCTGGCCGAATTCAAGGCGGTAACCACGCCCAACCTTGAAGGCGCGTTCCTCGGTCTGCGCTTTGGCATCGTCAAAATGCGCGAGCTCGGCCACGGCGGCGCCGTGGTCAATGTTGCCTCGGCGCTAGCGACGGTCGGGTTGCCGGGTCAGGCCGCTTACGGCGCCTCCGCCAATGGCATTCGCATGATGACCCGCGCTGCTGCCCTGTCGTGCGCCGACAGCACGGATAAGATTCGCGTCAACGCCGTGCAGGTGGGCCTGATTGACGGCGCGCCAGAATCAGACATCGTTCCGACGCTGCCCAAGGATCTCGCTCTCGCCCGCCGCGGAACGCCCGACGATGTCGCCGCGGCGGTGGCGTTTCTCGCCTCCGACCGCGCCTCGTACATCACCGGCTATGTACTGCCCGTGGACGGCGGTCTGATGGCGGCCTGATGGGGACATGATGGGCGTTCTTTCCGGCAAGGCGGTCATTCTGACCGGCGCCAGCTCGGGCATCGGCAAAGGTACGGCCTTGAAGCTGGCCGAAGCCAGCGCGCGCATCGTGTTTACCGGTCGCGACGGACCACGCAGCGACGAGACCCTGGCCACGCTCCGCGCCATGGGCGCCGCGGTCGAGCTGGTGCGGCTTGACGTGACCAGCGAAGCCGACTGGGCGCGGGTGATCGACACCTGCCTGTCCCGTTTCGGCCGCGTCGATGTGCTCATCAACAATGCCGGCGACGCCGTGATGGATCGCATCGAGAAACTGCCGGCCAACGCCATGAACGATCTGATCGGCGTCAACGTCGACGGTCCGTTCCTCGGCATGCGCGCCGTATGGCCGCACATGAAAAAGCAGGGCGGCGGACTCATCATCAACGTCAACTCGGTCGCCGGGCAGCGCGGCAACGTGAATGGCAGCGCGTACTGCGGTTCCAAGGCGGCGCAGTTGTCGCTGAGCCTCACCGCCGCGGCAGAGGGCGGCAAGGACAATATTCGCGTCGTGTCGCTGCATCCGGGATTTACCTTGACCGAGGGCCTCGAAGAAACGCTCTGCACCCAGCCGCAGATGCTTCAGCCGATGATCGACAGCATGATCCCGATCAAGCTGCCCGGACGACCGGCCGACATGGGTGATGCGGTTGTGTTCCTTTGCTCCGATGACGCCAGGAACCTCACCGGCATCGAGATCAACGTCGATGGCGGCATGACGGCACGGTAAGGGCGATGGGCACACTCTCGGGAAAAGTTGCAATCGTCACCGGCGGCACTGCCGGCATCGGCCGTGCCTGCGCCATCGCCATGGCGCGCGAGGGCGCGAAGCTCGTTCTCACGGGGCGCAGCGCCGAGCGGGCCGAGAAGATCAAACCTCTGATCGACTCTGGCGCCGCGATCTACGTCCAACAAGATACGACCGTCGAAACCGAGTGGCCGAAAGCAATCGACGCCGCGCTCAAAGCCCACGGCAAGATCGACATCCTGGTCAACAATGCCGGTGCCATCGCGGTGAAGCCTCTGGAAGCGATGGCCCACGCCGACCTGACGCGAATGCTTGCCGCGAACCTCGACTCGGTCTTCTGCGGTATGCGCGCCGTATGGCCACACCTGATCAGGAACAATGGCGGCGTCATCGTCAACATGTCGGCGTTGATGGGCGAGCGCACCGCCGGCATCGGCATGGCTTACACTCCGGCCAAGGCCGCACAACAATCGCTGACCAAAACTGCGGCGCTCGAGGGCGGCCGCCACAACATCCGCGTGGTGTCGGTGCTGCCGGGCCTGATCTGGTCCGACGGCTGGGTGCGCATGGCCGGCGCCGAGCCGGAAAAAACCAAAGCCGGCCTGGGGCCGACCATTCCCATGGGCCGGGTCGGCGAAACCTCCGAAATCGGCGAAGTCGTCGCCTGGCTCTGCTCCGACGACGCGCGCTACATCACCGGTATCGACATCTTCGATCGACGGCGGCAAAGCAGCGGGATGAAGACGTACGTCCGTCCTCTTCCTCCCCCTTATCTGCCCGATCTACCGATCTTCCTCACGCCGGCACGCTGAAGGCACCCGGTTTTTCGGGCGGGGCTTTGCCCACCACGTGCTGCACCGTGACGCCGGCCGGATGGGTGACGCGCACCGCCGACAGCCGGGCGAAGTGGTCGGCCGAGAGTTCGGACTTCAGCATGCGTGTCGCGGTCTCCTTCGCCCGTACACGCCATTGCCACTGCTTCAAAGGTTGCCCGGCGCCGTCGAGCGCGATCACCTCGATCATCGCGTCTTCACCGCCGCCATTCGACATCCGCAGAAACGACTGCATCGGATCGTCGGGCGCCGCACCTGGGATGGCGATTTCGGTTTCGGCGGCGAGCGCGAGACCCAGGATCAGGGCAAGAATTTTCATCAGCGTGAGCGGCATGCTCGACCCGGCGTTGGCGGCGCCAGTGTCACGAGTTAGAGTCTCCCCCGCAAAGGAATTCGTCCATGGTTTGGCTGAACCCCCACTCCGACCCCAGCGCGGCGGCGAGCGATCTCGGCCATGCCATGACGGCACGCGCGACGCGCGACGAGCGCGCCCGCCAGGGTTTTGTCACGGCCGCCAGGGCGCACATGTACGGCAGCATCGCCCGCGCGCTGAAAACCACCTACGAGTGCAAGGTGAAACCCGCCTTTCGTGCGCGCAAGCGGCTCGACCCCAAGACCGACCTCGAGGTTCATCGCGCGCTCAAACAGGAGACCGTGTTCAAGTTCTATTCGCGCTATCGCAATATCGTGCAGGGTCTGGTTTATCGCAGCGTCATCCCCGGCATCGAGCGCGATCTGCCCGCGTTGATCGCGCGTGCGAAGGCCTTGAGCCAGGATACGACCCGCGCCGAGGGAACACTGACGCTCAATCCACGACTCAAAGTGCCGCGATACACCGGCGGCCTCGATGTGCACTTGATGCCCGGCAACTACCACACCGATCACGTCGCCGACGACGTGGCGCAAGGCGCGATCTACGAGCACGGCTGGCTGGTGTTCATCCGAGGCATCATCGGCCACCTGGACGGCATCACCGACGGCATCTCCAAATACGTCCGGGCGCGCTATCCCGACTTTCGCCCCGCCAGGATTCTCGATCTCGGCTGCACGACCGGCATTCACACGCTGCCGTGGAAAGCGACATTCCCCGAAGCCGACGTGCATGGCGTGGACGTGGCGGCGCCCTGTTTACGCTTTGGCCATGCCCGCGCGCAATCGCGCGGCATCGCGGTGCACTATCACCAGATGGACGGCTCGGCGACGACATTCCCAGATGCGTCGTTCGATCTCGTCACCTCGTGCATGGTGCTGCACGAAATGCCGATGGACCGCGTGCGCGCGCTGCTGCAGGACGCGCGCCGACTGCTCCGTCCCGGCGGCTTGATGCTGCACTACGAGCTGCCGCCGTCGACATACATGGACCCCTACAGCGACTTCTTCCTCAACTGGGACAGCTGTTACAACAAAGAGCCGTTCTACCGGGCCTTCCGCGCCGCCGATCCGATGAAGGAATGCCGCGACGCGGGTTTTGCAAGGGGCGACTACGTGCAGTTCGTGGTGCCAAGCACCCATCACTTCGGCGCCGACGCGCCGGCCGCGGTGCTCAACCAGACTGCGGCCGACACGCCCACGCTCTTGCAGAAATATCTCGGTGGCGTGCGTTGGTTTTGCTTTGGCGCGTGGCGCTCTGCCTAATCGCCAACCCCACAAAAAGTGATGCCCCGGTTCGGACTCACCCGTCGCCGGGAGTCCGAACCGGGGCACTCTCCCCCTCGGAGTTCGATGGCCGAAACTTTGCATGATCGCGATCGATTCCGGCAAGCCCCCGCGTACGGGCCGAACCAAGTTCGCGCCCGACCGTCGCAAAAAAGCCACAGGCCTAAACTGCGCCTCGGTTGCGCGTGTTTTAACAGTTCGCCCTACGCGGGTTTGTCGTCGGGCTCGCAGTCCTTACCGAAACCGAGCAGGACGACACTGTCCTCGAGGATCTCGGCCACATGGGTTTCGCCGGTTTCGGTGAATACGAAATCGCCCGGACCCATGATTTCGCCCGATAGTTTGATGCGACCCCCAAGCACGTACATCGTTTCCCACCCCGAGTGGGTGTGTTCCGGGTAATCGACGCCTTTCTTGAGACGGAACAGCTCGCAGATCACTTTCTCGCCGCCGCGCCACAGCACCGCCTTCTCGATGCCGGCGATGCCGACGTTCTGCCAGCTTTGATCCGCCTTCCGGACAATTCTTGTCATGGCGTGGCCTCGGGCCATTGTTCCGTGTCGTGATCGGGATGCTGGAAGCCGCGATATCCAGGAAAGAGTTCGTTGATTCTCGCCGCGTCGGTCTTTTCGTCTCGCCACTCCGCCATTTTTGCCAGAGTCGCCACGCGTGATTCGACACCGAAATTCATATCGGGCACGACCGCGCTCGGGTCGTCGAGGCTGCCAACCGTGACATGCATACTGGATCGACCGACATATTCGAACGTCAGCGGCGTGCCGCAGGCCGCGCAGAATCCGCGCGCGGCCGCTGTTGAGGAGCGGAACACCTGTGGTGCACCGCGGGTCCATGTGATCTGATCGCGCGGGCTCGGCGCCAATGCCGCGAAGTAGTTGCCGACCGCCTTCTGGCACATGCGGCAATGGCACAAGTGGACACCCTTGGTCGGCGCGGGGATGGCATAGCGCACGGCGCCACACTGGCAGCCGCCGGTCAGTTGTCTCTCGGACATGATTTTTCTCCCGATCAAACCTGAAACGCGCGCATCTCGCTTGGCGGCGACAGCGTAAACCCTTCGACGTCTTTGGTCGCCATTTCAGTGGCCGGCGCTCGGCCCGATGGATCGATGGAACAGGCGGGGTCAATGCGATGGATTTATTCTCTCGCGGCCGACTGACCGCCCCAACCGCCAGGACCACACGCAATCTACCAGCCCTCGGTTCCCTTCTCGCCCTTGAATGGCCCCTTGAGGTCCGAGGTGATCCAACCGCCGTAGAATCCGCCCGGCTGCGGCACGACCCGCTCATCGCCAACGTAGCAAGCATGCACGCGCGACGCATAGAAAGCGTAGTACCCGGCGATGGCGGCGAAGGCCTTGGTCGGCTTCGGGTAGCTCCAGGCGGCATTGGCGGCCACGACCCCTGCGACATTGATCGTCAAGTACCCGGCCTGCCCTTTCCACTCGCAGAACGAACGGCCCTCGACCGGCGTCAGCAGTTCGGTTCGCACATCGCGAGGAGGCAAGTAGTACGTCGGAGGGTGGCTGGTTTCGAGCACACGAATGGCCGACGTCGAGTCGGCAATGGTTGCGCCGGCGAATTCGACCCGGACCCGCCGTCGATCAGGCGCGAGAGCCGGCGGTCGCGGGTAGTTCCACACCGCCTCCATGTGAGTCAGCCCTTCTTCTCGCCCTCGAACTTGAGGCTGAGCGAATTGATGCAATACCGAAGGCCGGTCGGACGCGGCCCGTCGGGAAAGACGTGGCCCAAATGGCCGCCGCAATTGGCGCATGTCACTTCGGTGCGGACCATGCCGTGGCTGACGTCGCGATGCTCGTCGATCGCTTGCGTGTCAGCCGGTTGGAAAAAGCTCGGCCACCCCGAGCCCGAATTGTACTTGGTGGCGGAGTCGAACAGCACGGCGCCGCAGCCGGCACACTTGAACTTTCCGGTGCCCTTGAAGCTCTCGTACTCGCCGGTGAAAGCCCGCTCGGTGCCTTTCTGGCGCAGAACGTAGAACTGCTCGGGGGTCAGCTCTTTGCGCCACTGATCGTCGGACTTTTCGACCTTCGCCATGATTTGTCGCCTATTTCTGCAGCGTATCAGAAAGTTCGCGGATTTGCGTGCGGGCGCGGAGCAATGACGACTCGAGCGACCGCAAGTGCGACGGCACGAACAGGCTGTCTTCGTCGCCATTGGCGACGATCAGAGGATTCATCGCCGCCGCCGAGCGCAAACTTTGCAGCATGCGTTCCCAGATTTGCCCAGCCTGCTTTTCCCTGATGACAGGTGCGAAATCGGCCCCGACTTCGCGCAGGATCAAATAGAACGCATAGAGCCGACCTTTGACGTTGTAGAATACGTCGTCGGCTTCGGTGTCGAAGTAGCCCGCACTCGACGCTTCGGCGCGCTCATCCAACGATGCACTGGCCGACCCCAAGTCGGCGGCAACGCGGTTCAGGAATTCGATCAGATTGTCGGCGCGACGATCGTAGGTGGCGCGGCCCGCGGCGACATTGCGGTTGTACACGTCAAGCGCTTCGACCGCGCGCTTGTACGTGGTTTCGGACTTCGACATCGGAATCAGGTTGCCCTGGCCCCAATACCAGATCATGCCGTCGTACTTGAGAAAACCGGTGGCGCGGTTGACATCGGCATCGATCGAGCTCGAACCGCGCACGCGCGCCAGAAAATCGCCGAGCTCGACGGCAAAACGACTGACGGCCGATACCATGCCCTGCTGGAAATTCGGCATATTGTCGAGCGCCGCGGCCGGCATCCAGAACGGCTTGTTGGCCGCCCAGTACTCGGTCTCGCGATCGACCAGACTGGCGGCCATCGCGACCGCCCGGCTGCCGCCCTCGATCGCATATTTTGGCATCGGCGCGTAATCG
>VGEM01000063.1 GCA_016869315.1 Alphaproteobacteria bacterium
AGAGCCCCAGCCTTCACCAAATTCTCAAGCAGGCGCTTGTTGATGACATTGCCATCAAGTCGCTTTGCGAAGTCATCAATCGACTTCAATGGCCCGTTGCGTTCGCGCTCGGACACCAATGTGTGCATGGCCCCCGCCCCGACGTTCCGCACAGCCGCCAGCGCGTAGCGAATGGCGCCGCCCTCGACTGCAAACGTCACATCGGAGCGGTTGACGTCGGGCGGCAGCACCTTGATTGCAAGACGCTCGCACTCGCCCCGGAACGAGGCGAGCTTATCGGTGTTGTCGAGATCGAGCGTCATGGAAGCGGCCATGAACTCGACCGGATAATTGGCTTTCAGGTACGCCGTCTGATAGGCGACGAGCGCATAGGCCGCGGCGTGGGCCTTGTTGAAACCATAGCCCGCGAATTTGTCCATCGTGTCGAATATTTCGTTCGCTTTCTCGGTCTTGATATCGCGCGTTGCCGCCCCCTTGATGAACGTCGCGCGCTGCGCATCCATCTCGGCCTTGATCTTCTTGCCCATGGCGCGGCGCAATAGATCGGCGCCGCCGAGCGAGTAACCGGCCAGAATCTGGGCGGCCTGCATGACCTGTTCCTGATAGACCATGATGCCGTAGGTCTCTTTCAGGATGCCCTCAAGCATCGGGTGCAGGTAGTCGTAATGCTCGCGACCGTGTTTGCGGTTGATGAAGCTTTCGATGTTGTCCATCGGACCGGGGCGATAGAGCGCCACCACCGAAATGATGTCCTCGAACACGTCGGGCTTCAGCTTGCGCAGCACGTCGCGCATGCCGGTGCTTTCCAGCTGGAACACCCCCGCGGTATCGGCCCGGATGAGGAGATCGAACGTCTTCTTGTCCTGCATCGGCAGATTGAGAAGATCGAGCTCGACGCCGCGTTGCGATAACAATTGCAACGCGCGTTGAAGCACCGTGAGCGTCTTGAGGCCAAGGAAATCGAATTTCACCAGACCCGCCTGTTCGACAAACTTCATGTTGAACTGGGTCACCGGCATGTCGGAACCAGGGTCGCGATACAGCGGTACAAGCTGGTTGAGCGGACGATCGCCAATCACCACGCCGGCGGCGTGGGTCGAGGCGTGGGCGTAAAGGCCCTCCAACTTCAACGAGATATCGAACAGTTGCCGGACGCTGTCATCGGTATCGCGAAGACGCAGTAATTCGGGGTCGGCGTCGATCGCGTCCTTCAGTGCCACCGGCGCGGCCGGGTTCATCGGCACGAGTTTGCATATCTTGTCGACGTAACCGAGCGGCATCTCCAAGACGCGTCCAACGTTTCGCAATACAGCCCGGGCTTGGAATTTTCCAAAGGTAATGATCTGCGCGACACGGTCCTTGCCGTACGCCGCCTGAACGTAACGGATCACTTCGTCGCGCCGGTCCTGACAGAAGTCGATGTCGAAATCCGGCATCGACACGCGTTCGGGATTGAGGAATCGCTCGAACAGTAGAGTGAGCTTCAAAGGATCGAGGTCGGTGATGGTCAACGACCACGCCACGACGGACGCAGCGCCAGACCCTCGACCGGGCCCGACCGGAATGTCGTTTTTTTTCGCCCAACGAATAAAGTCGGCCACGATCAGGAAGTATGCGGCGAAGCCCATTTTGATGATGATGTCGAGCTCGAACTCAAGTCGCTCGCGATAAGGTTTGGCCGCCTTCTCACGCTCGTCTGCCATCATTTCTGCGGCGAAGACTTGCTTGGCGAGCCGCACATCGAGGCCTTCGCGCGACAACTTGCGGATCAGGACATCTTCGGTCTTGCCGCCTGATTCAGGAAGCCGAGGCAGGATCGGCTTGCGGTCCTGCACCATAAACGCGCACCGCTTGGCGATGACGATCGTATTCGACAGGGCCTCGGGCAAATCAGCAAACAGCGCCGCCATCTCGTCTGGCGATTTCAGGCGATGGTGCGGTGTCAGCCGGCGTCGATCACGGATCGAGACGAAGGACTTATTGGCGATGCATAGCAGTGCGTCATGCGCCTGGTACATGCCGGCATCGGCGAAGAACGCCTCATTGGTCGCAACCAGCGGGATATCATGCTTGTAGGCAAGGTCGATCAGAGCGGATTCGATCCGCTCCTCGGGCCCGCCGCCAAACCGCGAAATCTCGACATAGAGTCGTCCCGAAAAAATCGTGGCTAACCGCAGTAGTGCGGCTTCGGCCTTGTCGCGCTGACCGTCAATGAGATTGCGTCCGACCGCGCCGGCGGCCCCGGCGGTGAGTGCGATGATATTCTCGGCATGCGCCTCGAGGTCGGACCACTCGACCCGGGGCGTCTCGCCCGATGGGCTATCGAGAAACGATCGGCTGACAAGCTTGATGAGATTGAGATATCCGGCCTCGTTCTGTGCCAGCAGGACGAGCGAGTCGGGTTCCGGTATTCGGCCGCTCCCGATCTGTGGCCCCTGCCCCTGTTCGTCGCGCCTGACCGCGATCTGACAGCCGATAATCGGCTGCACCCCGGCTTTGGCGCAGTACTGCGAAAACTCCATGGCGCCGAACAGATTGCGTGTGTCGGTGAGGGCCACGGCGGGCATGTCATACGCGGCACACAGCTCGGCAAGCTTGGCGCAGGTGATGGCGCCTTCGGCCATGGAATAGGCCGAATGAACACGGAGATGAACGAATCCCGGCTGCGTCGCCGCAGCCGCGGTCTCGATCGTCACGCTTTTCGAATCGTCTGGCATCGGGTCAATTGTTTCACGGCCTCGCGGCCGTGTCAGCGGCGCTCAATCGCCTTATCCACAGGCTTCATGCGTCCAGAAAATCGCGGACGATCTTGGTCATCTCGGCGGTGTGCATGTCCATCGCGCCGTGAGTCCAGCCCGGCAGGTCGAGCAACCTGCTCTGCGCATTGAGATAGGGTTTGGCCCGTGGCGTCATATGCCAAACGTCGTCCTCGGGGTTGAGGAGCAAAACCGGCTGCTTCACCTCGGCGAGCCCCTTGGCGAGGTCATAGTTGTATGCAGCGCGAAAACCCCAATTGCTGGTGCGATAACGTCGCATCGAATCGAGCCGGATGTCGAAGAAACGATCGTCGGTTGGCACGTCGCGGAACATGCCCTTGCCGGTCTTGCGCCAGCCATCCAAGGTCCGCTCCATCATCTGCTCGAACGTCGGCGGCGGATTGTTCATGCCCTTCTTGCGTTCGGCCAACTCCTCTGGCGTGAAGATGGGGGCGGAGATCATCACCACTTTACGGATTCGGTTCGGGTAACGGCGCGCCAGATCGACCGACGTGAACGATCCGGTATGATAACCCATCACGTCGGCGCGCTCGATCTTGAGCTCGTCCAGTAAGCGAATCATTGCATCGGCGAAGTCAGGAATTTCGACCGGTGTTGGCGGGCCATCCGAACTGCCGAATCCCGGCGTATCGGGCGCCAGCGCCATGCGATCGCGACCGATCTCGACGATCCAGTTCTCGTAGACCACGCTCGACAGCGGGCTCGCGTGAAGGCAGAGCAGCGGAATTTGAGTCGCCTGCGTGGGCATCACGTAGCGATAGTGAATCTGACCATAGGGTCCGTCTGCGTAGGCACGCTTGAATCCTTTCACGCTTGGCGGCGCCGTCAGAGTCTGAGCGGTTGCCGGCATCGCGGCCAAGGCGCCCGCAGCCACCATGACACCGCGGCGATCGAACCCATTCATGTCAGGCTCCCTTATTGCCCTTTTTCACGCGCTCGCTGTACCGCCTCAGGAAGAAGTCGAGGTCCTTCGGGCGAGTCACGCGCAGCACCGCTTTCGTCTTCGGCAACGATGCCGTCAAAGTTTCCAGCCGGAATCGCCCGGTATCGAAGAATTTCCAGGCATGAATCAGAAAGTCGACGTTCCACGATTCGACGCACCCATCGGCGATATCGGGACGGGGAAGCGGCTGTGGCAATACCATGCGCGCCGCAACCCGACGCATGGTCTCGAAACGGTCATAGTCGAGCCAAATGATGGCCTCTGCCCTCGCCGCCCGGGCGTCGAGCGAGTCGAGAAAATTACCGTCCATGACCCACTCGTCCGAGGCGGTGATCTCTTCGACTTTGTCTCGCCAGGTTTGCTCGTTCTGATCGACCCAGCCCGGCCGATAGTAGAGCGCATCAAGATGATGAATCGGAACCTTGCTGAGCTGCCCAAGACGGCGGGCGACGGCCGATTTTCCGGAGGCCGGGCTGCCGACCACCAGCAGTCTGCGTGCGGCGCCCTCAACCGCCATTCGCCGGTCCATTAACCAGCACGCCGTGCTGGAGGCGAACGACGCGATCCATCCGCGCCGCAAGACTGGGGTTGTGCGTGGCGATCAATGCGGCCAGACCTTCGCTTTTTGCCAGCGATACCAATGCCGCAAATACGCCATCGGCCGTGTCGGGATCGAGATTGCCGGTTGGTTCGTCGGCGAGCAGAACGGCGGGACGATTGGCGAGCGCGCGCGCAATAGCGACGCGTTGCTGTTCGCCGCCCGAGAGCTGACCGGGACGATGGCTCTCCCGTTCGCCAACGCCGAGGACACTTAACAATTCGCGCGCGCGGCCCATGCCTTCGCTTCTCGACCGGCCCGCGATCATCTGGGGCACGATGACGTTCTCCGCGGCGGAAAACTCGGGCAACAGGTGATGAAATTGATAAACGAACCCGAGAGTATGCCGACGCAACTCCGTTCGACGTTCGTCAGGCATGGCGCCGCAAGCGATACCATCGATGACGACACGCCCGCGGTCGGGTTGCTCGAGCAGACCCGCAATATGGAGCAACGTCGACTTCCCGGCGCCCGATGGCCCGACTAGCGCGACAATTTCGCCGCGAGCAAGTGCGAGGTTGGCGCCGCGGAGAACATGTAGCGTGCTCGGCCCTTGCGAAAAGCTGCGATGCACGTCCTCAAGGACGATGGCCGGCTGGCTATTCATAACGCAGCGCTTCGACGGGGTCGGTGCGGGCGGCACGCCACGACGGGTACAGCGTCGCCAGGAAAGACAAAACAAGCGACATGACGACGACCGACCCGGTTTCGGACCAGCGCATTTCCGCCGGCAGCTGAGACAGATAGTAAATCTCCGGCGAGAACAGATCTGTCCCTGCCAGCCTGCTCAGAAACTGGCGGATGGCCTCGATATTCTCGCAGATGACGAGCCCAAGCCCGAACCCCAGAAGCGTGCCGACCGTGCCGATACTGGCCCCCGCCATGAAGAAAATTCTCATGATGGACCCGCTGGCCGCCCCCATCGTCCGCAGAATAGCGATGTCGCGCGCCTTGTCCTTCACCAGCATGATCAGGCCAGAGATGATGTTGAACGCCGCGACAAGAATGATCAGGGTCAGAATTAGGAACATGACGTTACGTTCGACTTGAAGGGCATTGAAAAACGGGCCGTTGGTCTGCTCCCACGTCAGCACGCGCCGGCCAGGACCAGCCACTTCGCCGATCGAACGCGCGATTGCCCGCGCCGTGTCAGGGTTTTCGACATGCAATTCGATGTTGGTGACTGAGTCGGGATATCGGTAATAAGTCTGGGCGGCGGCAAGCGGCATGAAGACGATCGAGGAATCGAAGTCGCTCATGCCAACGTTGAACACCGCCGCGATCTTGAACGTTTGAACGCGCGGCACCGTGCCAAAGGCCGTCACCTGCCCACTGGGCGAGATCAACGTCAACGACCCGCCAACGCGAAGTCCAAATCGTTCGGCCATGCGCGAGCCAATTGCAAGCCCCTCGCCCGCTGCATAAGCATCAAGCGAACCTTCGAGGATGTGTTCGGCGATCCAGGGACGCGCCGCCAAGTCTTCACCGCGCATGCCCCGAACCAGCACGCCGTCGGTACGGTTATTGCCGGTCGCCATGGCCTGTCCGTGAATCATCGGCACGGCCGACGTGACACCGGGGATCGCGCGGAACGCCAACGCCAGGTCGTCGAAATCCGCGACCGAAGTCGTGGTTCCGGATACGTCGATATGCCCGTTAACGCCCAGAATTCGCGACATAATGTCCTGGCGAAAGCCATTCATCACGGCCATCACGACGATCAGCGTCGCAACGCCAAGCGCAATGCCAACAAACGAGAAGCCGGCGATGACGGAAACGAAGCCCTCTTTGCGCCTCGCCCTGAGATAGCGCATTGCAACCATGCGTTCGAAAGCTGAGAACATACGCGCCTCAGGCCTTGCCCACGAACCGCCCGACCACGGAATCGATTGGGCACTCGTCGCGCGCGCCGCCGGCGCGTCGTTTGACCTCGGCCTGGCCCTTGGCGACGCCTTTTGGTCCGATCACCACCTGCCAGGGTATTCCGATCAGATCCATGTCGGCGAACTTGACCCCGGCGCGGTCCTCGCGATCGTCGTACAGAACCGAGACACCAGCTTTGGTCAACTCGCTGTACAGTTTCGTACATGCGGCATCGCAGGCCGCGTCACCGGTCTTGAGATTGATCAGACCAACGCGGAAGGGCGCCACGCTCTCGGGCCAAATAATGCCGGCATCGTCGTGGCTCGCTTCAATGATCGCGCCAACCAAGCGGGAAACGCCGATGCCGTAGGAGCCCATCATGACCGCAACCGTGCCACCATCGGCTGCCGTGACCACGGCCTTCATCGGCCCGGAATACTTGGTGCCGAAGTGGAAGATATGCCCAACCTCGATGCCGCGCGCCTTCACGAGATCGGCGCCAAGCTTCGCCTCGGTCGCGATATCGTGTTTTTCATCGGTTACGGCGTATAGCGAAGTCCAGGCGTCGATGATCGGCTGCAAGTCAGCGTCATAGTCGACATTCTCCGGGACCTTCATGTCCACCAGGCCGCGATGGCAGAACACCGCGCTTTCCCCGGTCTCGGCAAGCACGATGAATTCGTGACTCATGTCGCCGCCAATCGGCCCCGAGTCCGCCCGCATCGGAATCGCTTTCAACCCCATCCGGCTGAAGGTCCTGAGATAGGCGACGAACATCTGGTTGTAAGCGTGGCGGGAGCGCACGAAGTCGATGTCGAATGAATACGCATCCTTCATCAGGAACTCGCGCCCACGCATCACACCAAATCGCGGACGCACCTCGTCGCGGAATTTCCAATGAATTTGATACATATTCTTGGGCAGGTCGCGATAGCTCTTCACGTTGTTGCGAAAAATGTCGGTGACGACCTCTTCGTGGGTTGGCCCATAGAGCATGTCGCGCTCGTGGCGATCTTTGATTCGCAGCATCTCGGGGCCATAGTCATCGTAGCGCCCGCTTTCCTTCCACAGATCGCCGGACTGGATGGTCGGCATGATGATTTCCTGGGCGCCGGCGGCGTTCTGCTCTTCGCGCACGATCTGGATGATGTTTTGCAGCACCCGTGTGCCGAGCGGCAGCCAATTGTAAATGCCGGCCGCGTGCTGCCGGATCATGCCCGCGCGCAGCATCAAGCGATGAGAGACGATCTGGGCCTCAGTCGGGGTCTCTTTGAGAGTCGGCAAGAACAGTCGCGAGAGGCGCATGAGGGGCCCTAACTATCAGAAAAATCACACGAATGGCCGACTGTAAGCGAACCTTGGGAACGGCGCAACGCGCGCTCAGGCACGCCGTCGTGATGATTGCCGCGATACTCGTCGCAGAATCAAGGCAACCAGTGCCATGACGCCAAGTCCCAGGTAGGTCTGCGTCTGTGTCAAGATGGAGGTGATGAACGCCATCAATAATTCCAACGAAAACCTTCGGTCTTGCGCCCGGTTATTGCCTGACGGCTGGGAAGACCGCGCTGAAAAAGCGTCGACATTCTAAATCACGTGAGTCGACGACAGTGTCGCCATTTGCTAAGATGTCACCGTCTGCGCCGCCGTGGCCCCGCCGTCCGAAAAGTTCGCCATGCGCTGAACGAGCGCCCTGTTTGTACCTAGCCCCTGCCCGGAGAGTACGTTATCCGGGGTGGCGCCCGCCGCTGCCAGCGCTGGAACGTTTCCGAAAGCATCGATCTGCCATTGAACAAGATCGTCTTCTTCATCAGCGCTCTTGACGATGACATGCCCCTCCTCATCGAAAAGGGCTTCATCCGAATCGATAAGTTCTGTCACGCTGACAAGACCTAACGCACTACCGGACTCCTCGACCAGCTCGGTGAGCTTCCCTATTTCCACTTCACCAAACTTGATGAGTTCGAGATCTTTATCGAGCTCCGCGGCAACTTCATCCCGCATCGATGTATCGACCCGCTTCGCACGCGCCTCTTCCGCGGCCTGGCGCACAGCCTCTGCGATCTCCGACTCATCGACGGTCTGCTCGGCCGGTTGAACAGCTTTCGTCTCCCCTTGCGCGACCGCAAATTGCTCGTCCGCCAAATCGGTGAAACGACTGTCATCGAGGGATTGGGTGGCGCTTACGGTGGCAAGCGGCATCGATTCAGCAGGCACAGCGCGCCCTTCCATGACGCCGGGAATGACAGTTCCAACCGCCACCGGCGCCTGAGTTGGTCGCGACGACGGCACGCCACGCGATGTGTCATGGCCGGGTGTTCGCGGACTTCCCTCGGCGTTCGCCCTATTCAGCAGATCTTTCGCCGGCAGCGGCCGCGGGACGTATTCGAATGCAGGAACATCGCCGAATACAGTCAGCGTCAGGTGCGGCAGACCCCAGGCGGGAGCGATTGGTCCAAGCGCTATGGCCGCAAGCGCCATGTCGACGCGCGAGCATCTCCCTGTCGTACTCGTCTTCCGATCCAGTGAAGCTGCGGCAGTCAACGCCGCTCGAATCACCACACCATATCCCGACAAATCACTTCTCCGAAAGCGAGGGCTTCGGCACCGGCAAAACCTGATTACCAGCGCCTAGTGCCTTTCGACAAGCTTCAGCCAAGGCCACTTGGTCGCGAGGCGCAATCTTTTCTCCGTTCCAGAATGCATCGATGCCCTTGATTGTCAGCACGCCAATTTGCGCCCGGCCTTGTGCAGGCAGGAGCGCACGGGACGCAAGCCGGTCTCGCCGACCAAGCCAGTCGGCAAGATCGATGTCGATGTTGATGTCGATCGCTTCGGGAATGACAATCGCGTTGGTTGATCCGGACTGCGCTCCAAGGTCCGCCGGCACGACCGCGCGCCCACGGACATCGACACCCGGCTGATACGTGGCCGTCGATCCATCATGCTGATGCACCATGGCGCGACAATCGGATGATCGCACATGAAGGACTGCAGCCGATACAGGGACCGAACTGATCCCGATCCACACCAGCGAAACACAGATTCGAACGGCGCGCATCGTGACTCCGATGGCCCTGAATGTATTTGAGGCTTATTCTGGCTCTCGCAACACCGAAGAATAGTTAACTGGCCGCAAAGCGAAAAGTGACGCGATTTCAGAAGGTTAATGCCCTTGGCGTCGGCCTTTTCGGCGAGACATTATGGCAGTTGAATAATGGCGAACTTAAGGGCGTCCCGACATGACACTTTGGCGATTCTTTGCTGTTTTCATCGTTCTGGCGTCGCCCTCTACGTGGGGCGCCGGCGTTCAAGCCGCCACACATGCGATCGAGAATGTGACCCTGGTCGACGGCACCGGCACCCCTCCGCGCTCCAACATCACCGTCATCACCTCGGATCAGCGTATCGGCGCGATCGGGCCGGCCGGCTCGACACCCCCTGGCGCCGGTGCCGTTCGAATCGATGGCAGCGGAAAATTTCTGATTCCTGGACTTATGGACCTGCACCTTCATTTGATCGGCGGCGGAGCGTGGAAGGACTCAAGCGCCCAATCCGGCAAGACGCTCGACTTTAATCTCGGAATCAGCGCGCTTCATGGATTTCTCTACTACGGTTTTACTTCGATTTATGACGCCGGCAATAACCCGGACTTTATCCTGCCGCTGAGAGATCAGGAGCGCGCCGGAAAGATCATCAGCCCACGCATCTTCGCGACAGGACAGCTCTTGTCCTATCCAGGCAGCTGGAGCGTCGGTTATGCCGGTATCGGCGTTCGTGACTGGCCGGAGACCATCAAGGACCTCGATCTTCAAATTGCGCGCCAGCCCGATCTCCAGAAAATCACCTACGAGTCCTTTGGCGCAGGCCCCAATCCGCTGATCAAGTCTCTTCCCAAAGAATTGATGGCGAAGGAGATCGCCTATCTCCATAGCAAGGGCATTCGCGTGACGGTGCATATCTCGAACGAGGTCATGGCCCGCGACGCGATTGAGGCTGGCGCCGATACCCTCGCCCACGCCCCCGGTGTCGGCGTGATCTCGGCCGAATTCGCCCGCATGGTCGCCGAGAAACGAATTCCGATTCAAACATCGTTGTCCGTCTTCGACGAAATATCGAATATGGACGCGGGCGTCGAATTCCTGAAAACGCCCGAATTTGCGGCAACGGTTTCACCAGATGAAATCCCTGCCCGCGAGAAATCGCGCGGGCGCTATTTGAGCCTCGGCTGGCCAGCATGGTTCAAGACCATTCTGCCCTATGCAAAGCGTAATTTGAAAATGATCCACGATGCCGGCGGCATACTGGTGCTCGCCACCGACCGCACGTTCGCGCCGAACGCGCTGCGCGAACTGGAGCTGGTCGTCAATTCCGGGATCAGCCCGGCCGACGCGATCAAGATCGCATCGCTAAATGGCGCAATATTTCTCGGGCGCGAGAAAGACCTGGGCTCGGTCGAAGTCGGCAAGCTCGCCGACCTCGTTCTTCTCGACGCCGATCCCACCGCCGATATCCGCAATGTTCGAAACATCAGCCTAGTCATGAAAGTTGGCATGATCATCGATCGCGGCAAACTCGATATCCCGATGAACCGGAGATAGATCAATGCGCGCTAAGGAATTCGGGCTCTCTGCTGCGCTTGCCGTGGCGGCAATGGGCGCCATGGCACAAGAGCGACCTGGCGCGTCGCCCGCGCCAGAACCTCCAACGGTCCTGCATGTGGGATCCCTCCTGGCGATACCGGGCCAACCGCCGCGTCAGAACGTTTCGGTCATCGTCCGCGGCACAAAGTTTGATCAGATCGCGGATGCATTCATCGCCATCGATGGCGCGCGCGTCGTCGATCTCAAGGATCATTTTGCCCTACCCGGTTTGATGGATGCCCACGTTCACGTGCGCAGCCAGCCAAGCGACTTCGCCCGGGGGCAAGGGATCCGGCAGGGCCGTTTGCAACCGTTGCCCTCGGACCTTGCCGTCAATGCGCTGATCTATGCAAGGCGAAACCTGGCGGCAGGCTTTACGACGTTGCGCGACCTTGGTTCCGACGACCAGTCGGTTTTTGCGGCACGCGACGCCATCACGATGGGCCGCATGGTGGGGCCTCGAATCCTGGCGGCCGGACCCGCACTGTCTGCGACCGGCGGCCACGCCGACACATCGACCGTCGAAGGCGACCAGACCAACGCGCGTCTATTCGATGGCGTCTGTGACGGTCCGGACGAATGCACCCGCGCCGTGCGTTTTATTCACAAGCTCGGGGCCGACGTGATCAAGTTTACCGCCACCGGCGGTTTCTCATCGACATAGACCTTTGAACAACAACTGTTCCTCCCCGAGATGAAAGCCATCATCGAAGCGGCGCATCAACTTGAAATGAAAGTCGCCGTGCACGCCTATACGCCGAACGCCATCGCCGATGCCGTCGAAGCGGGCGCCGATTCGATCGAGCATGGTTTCTTCGTCGTCGACTCAACCCCCAGGAAAATGAAGGCCAAGGGAACTTTCCTCGTGCCAACGTTGTCGGCAGCGTATCCACCACCGTTTCTTGGCATAAAAGATCCCGCCAGCGTCCGGATGCGTAATGAAGCCAAGGCTTTCGAGCGCGCGCATGCCATGGGCGTCAAGATCGCGTTTGGCACCGATGCCGGGACGTTCAATCATGGCGAAAATGCCAAGGAGTTCGACTACATGGTCGAGTTCGGCATGACGCCGGCCGAGGCGACTCGCGCGGCGACTGTCATTACGGCTGATTTGTTTGGATTGAAGGATGTCGGAACAGTCGAGTCCGGAAAGTTGGCCGATATCATCGCTGTGAAAGGCGACCCGCTCGCTGACGTCAAGGCCTTGCGGGAGATTTCGTTCGTCATGAAGTCCGGCCAGGTGGCCAAGTCTGGCGGGACCATGAACGACGGGTTCAGCTATCCGCAATTCGGCAGCGACCGCCCGCGCGGCCGCCCGGGCGGGTAAGGCTTGATCTTAACGGCTACCCGTCGGCGCGGTTTCGACCGCATCCCACTTCATCTTGCGCCGCTCGGCCGGCGGCATACGGAAGTTGAATTCGATCAACGCGTTTTCCCACGAACCGTAAATTGGATTGGACAAGATGATCCAATCTCGACCCCACCTGACGGCCTCGGCCTGGGCAACCGCACGACGATCGGCGGTCGGTTTGTTGTAGCTCGACGTAAAGTCTCCGAAGTCGTCGCCAAGAAGCAAGAGAATGCGATGCGTCGTCGCCGCTGCGGCACGTCGTAACGCCTTATCGCCGCGCCACTCGGGGCGTTCACGATCGAGGAACAGCGTATCGAAGTCCGAAGGAAACTTGATCCCGATTGCTTCGAGATTCTTTTTCGTGGCGAGTTCCTTTTCGGAATTGCGGTTAGTGATGAAGAAGATCGTGACGCCCCTGTCCTGGGCGTATCTTAGAAATTCGTCGGCACCCGGGATGGGCTTGGCAATCGCGAGCTCGACCCAGTCCGCCCACACGCCGGCCGGGCGCTGCGGTTGCTCTTTCATGAGGGTGCCCTGGAACGGTCCATTGTCCAGGATCGTTTCGTCCACATCAGTAATGATGGCGGGCGGCAAGTCCGCGTAACCGCCTTTTGACTGTTGGTCAGGCAAAGCTGACCGAGTCTTGTCCTTGAGGGCCGCATCGAGCGCCACCCGAGCCATGGCGAAGGCCATGCGCGCGGTCGCCTCGAATTCCGCACTCGATTGATGCCAGGCGATAGCATTCAAGTGATCGTGTCCCGTCACCCGCTCCACCGAAGCGAACGGCGCGGTATCAGAAGGTACAGCGGGGGCATTCTGGGCTTGTGCCAAACCAGATGCCACGACGCATAGCAGCATTACCAAGCCGAGACGCATCACACCTCCTCCAGTTCGATCAACGTTCCACTGAAATCCTTGGGATGAAGAAAGAGGACCGGTTTGCCGTGCGCACCGATCTTGGGTTCTCCGTCCCCGACAACCCGCTTGCCCTCGGCCTTCAACTTGTCACGGGCGGCTTTGATGTCGGCCACTTCGAAGCAGACATGATGCATGCCGCCGCCCGGATTCTTGTCGAGAAACCCTTGGATTGGCGACCTCTCGCCGAACGGATGAAGCAGCTCGATCTTGGTATTGCCAAGTTCGACAAAGACAACGGTCACACCGTGCTCGGGCAGATCCTGCGGCGCAGACACGTTCGCGCCAAGCGCATCGCGATAGTGTGCCGACGCAGCGCTCAGGTCGGGAACGGCAATGGCAACGTGATTTAGGCGGGAGAGCATGGACCGATCACTCACTCATCGATGATGGAAATCTGTACCTTTACAACGGGCTTCTTGTCGAGCGCACTGAAGGCCTTGCGGACCGCGGTGCGGATGCTCTCCTCGACCACGACCTCATCGCGCCGCGCCTTTTTTGGAACCCGATTGATCGCGTTCTCGATCAGGTCGGCCCAGTCGTCTTCAAGCGGGGCTGCAACACCAAGGACAATAACTGAAGGATCCGCCATCAGCTCACCCCGGTCACTCATCACGATCGATACGACGACCGCCCCGTCATAGAGTAACCGTTTGCGCTCTTTCATAATGGGGTCGGCAAGCGACACGGCCTCGCCATCGAGCCAGGCCAGCCGCCCGCTCCAGACCGTGCCACGAACCTCGGCGCGCTCTGACGAAAGGCGTACGGCCTGACCGTTCTCGGCGACAACGCTCTGCGGCACCTGACACTCCTCGGCCAGTTTGGCGTGGGCCTTCATGTGAAGGAGTTCGCCGTGAACAGGAATCGCGATCCGCGGGCGTACCAAGCCGTACATGCGCCGCAACTCGTCGCGCGCGGGGTGCCCGGAAACATGGATCATTTCATCACGCCAGGTCACGATATCGACTCCCCGGCGCACAAGCTGGTTCTGGACTTTGTGAACCGCTTGCTCGTTACCGGGAATGACGCGGGACGAAAAGATCACGGTGTCGCCTTCCTCCAGGGCGATGTCAGGATGGGCGTCGAAGGCGACTCTCATCAGCGCGGCGCGCCCCTCGCCTTGGCTACCGGTGCAAATGTAAAGCACCTTGTCGCGCGGCAAGTGGGCGGCTTCGTCGGCTTCGTAGAACTTGAGATCGGACGCCAGGTAACCGGTGCGCCGC